>JAGBRF010000110.1 GCA_017632555.1 Alphaproteobacteria bacterium
AATGTAACGCCACCGGCTGTCAATGTTTGAGCAGCATAGTCAATTCTTAAATCTGAAACACCGGAAACGCAAGGAATACCCATACCACGAGCAACAACGGCTGCGTGAGATGTCATACCGCCACGAGCTGTCAAAACACCGTGTGAAGCGTGCATACCGGCAATGTCTTCCGGAGAAGTTTCAACACGGACCAAAACAACCTTTTTGCCTTCGGCAGCTTGTTGTTCAGCGTCAGCAGCGTTGAATACGATTTGTCCGACAGCAGCACCTGGAGATGCCGGCAAACCTTGTGCCATAACATCACGCTTTGCGGATTTATCGAACATCGGGTGCAATAATTGATCCAAATGTCCCGGTTCAACACGTGTAACAGCTTCACGTTTTGTAATCAAACCTTCATGAACCATGTCAACAGCTACTTTCAAAGCAGCCAAACCGGTTCTTTTACCGTTACGAGTTTGCAACATGAACAATTTGCCGTTTTCAACAGTAAATTCCATGTCTTGCATATCCTTATAGTGTGTTTCCAATTTTTTACGAATATCGCAAAGTTGTTTGTAAACTTCCGGGAATTCTTCTTCCATGCAAGGTAATGTCAAATGACGGCGTTCATTACCAATCTTTGAAATTTGTTGCGGAGTACGAATACCGGCAACAACGTCTTCACCTTGTGCGTTCTTCAAATATTCACCATAGAAGTAATTTTCACCGGTTGCAGCGTCACGGCTGAAGCAAACACCGGTTGCGGAATTATCACCACTGTTACCAAATACCATGGTTTGTACGTTAACAGCTGTACCCCAATCAGCAGGGATGTTGTTTAATTTACGATAGAATATAGCACGTTCACTCATCCATGAACCGAACACGGCACCGATAGCGCCCCACAATTGTTCGTAAACATCTTGAGGAACCGGCTTGCCTTCTGCAACACCGATTTTCTTATATTCTGCAATGACGTCTTTTAATTGTTCAACAGTCATTTCGTTATCGTGCTTATAACCATTTTCTTCACGAACTCTGTCCAAAACAGCTTCAAACTTGTGAATATCAACACCCATAGCTGTATCAGAATACATTTGAATGAAACGGCGATAGCTGTCATAAGCAAATTTTGGATTGCCGGAAGCTTTTGCCAAACCTTCAACTGTTTGATCATTCAAACCTAAGTTCAAAATTGTGTCCATCATACCAGGCATAGAAACACGAGCACCGGAACGAACGGAGAATAATAACGGATTTTCGGCATCACCGAATTTTTTGCCCATAGAAGCTTCAACACCCTTCAAACCGTTCAAAACTTGTTCTTTCAATTCAGGAGAATAAGCTTTGTTGTTTTGATAATAATATGTACAAGCTTCTGTTGTAATTGTAAATCCCGGAGGAACAGGGCAACCGATAGAAGCCATTTCGGCCAAGTTAGCACCTTTACCACCCAACAAATTACGCATATCGGCACGACCTTCTGCTGTGCCGTTTCCAAACGTATAAACCCATTTTGTCATGGATAATAATCCTTTCTTTAAGTTAACAACTAAAAAAAACATCCCAAACCGGCGAAAATCAGAAAAAACAATCGCTGTTTTTGGAAATGAATTCTTCTAAAACAGACGATTATTAGCATATTTTTATTTATATTGCAAGATGTTTTTTACATTATTTTTCAAATTATTAAAACATAAGAAATGTTGACAAAATTTTGATTTTGTGATACAATAAATTTGCTTTTGAATAAAAAGGAAAGAAAGCATTTTGAAATGAAAATACATTTTGTTATTTCGCCGGAAGATTATGCGCAAGAATTTGGAAAGCTTTGCATTGAAAAATGGGGGCAAACCAATATATTCAACGCATCTTATGTCGTTTCTTTGGGCGGGGACGGAACGGCTTTGTTGGCGCAACACAAAAGTTTGGCAAACCGTTTATACACGGGAAGAACGCTTCCTGTATATAATATAGATTGTTCTGATTCTAAACATCATTATGGAATTTTGACAAACAAACGGGTTAAAGATCCTTCTGAAATCGAAGAATGTATTTTGGACGCACAAAGAACAAAAGTTTATCCTTTACAGGCGGATTGTGAATTGTTGGAACCGAACAAACAAGATGATTCTTCCCATATTTACTATGGATTTAATGAAATTGCCGTCAAAATCCAAGATTTTCAAATGACCCATCTGGAAGTGAAAGTCAATAATGGGGATTCTGAAATTGTAGAAGGCGATGGTTGTATTTTAGCCACATATATGGGGAAAAACGGTTATTATCATAATTTGGGCGGTAAAGATTTTGATGAAGGATATTTGGGTTTTCAAACAATTGCTTCCCGAAAAAACATCAACCGTATCATCCCGCAAGATTCAACCGTTGCCGTTAAAGTTATTTCTCATCATCGTCCGGCTTCTGTTATGCGTGATTGTAATTTGGTATCACACCCGATTTCAAAAGCAATCATCAAGCAAAGTGATTTGCCTTTGATTGTTTTAAAAGACAGAGTTCGCGAAAACTAACTCTTTATGACTTTTGCAAAATTGTTTAATACGGCATTGACCAAAGCAACTTCCGGCCCTTCATAAAAAGAACGGGCAATATCCGTATATTCGTTGATGATAACGGGCGCGTCTAATTTAGGATTTGCGAAAAATTCAGCCAATCCGGCACGCAAAATAGATTGTAACAAAATTTCAATACGATCATTTTCCCAACCGGAAATAACGGCTTCGGAAATGATTTTATCCAAATCTTCTTTGCGTGTTACCGCTTCTTGCACGATATTGGCGAACAATTCATGATCCATATCGGGCAGGGTGACAAATTCTTCTTTTCCTTTTTCATTTTCGACAATGACTTTTTCGCCAATTTCTCCGTTCAAAAATTGAAAGATAATTTTGGTAATCGGTTTATCGCTGAATTCAGCAGCATATAAAGCCTGAACGGCATTTAATCTGGCATTTGTAAATTTTTGTGTTACGGCTACTTGTTCTGTCATTTAATCTTCTTCTTCCAATAAAGGCTTTATAAAGTCTTCAAAATCTTTTGTTTCATTAAAATTACGATAGACGGAAGCATAACGGATATATGCAACTTTGTCAAGCTTTAAAAGCGAACTCATAACCAATTGCCCGATTTGTGTGGAAGAAATTTCGCTTTCGCCCAATTCTTCCAACTGTCTTTGGATTTGATTGACCAAAGTTTCCACTTCTTTGTTATCAACAGGGCGTTTACGCGTTGCAATATACAATGATTTGGCCAATTTATCACGGTCAAAAGGTACTTTTAAGTTGTTTTTCTTGATTACAGTCAATTCACGTAATTGGACACGTTCAAATGTTGTGAAACGTGCACCGCAAGTCGGACATATACGGCGCCGTCTGATAGCAGAACCATCTTCTGTTGTTCTGGAATCTTTGACTTGGCTGTCTTCAGCATGACAAAACGGACATCTCATTTTCTTCCTCACTTATTCGGATAAATCGGAAAAGCTTGGCACATTTCAAGAACTTTTTCACGAACCACATTTTCCATTACTTCATTTTGACCATTGGTCAATTTCACACCATCGATGATATCAGCAATCATATCGGCAATATCTTCAAATTCGTGAATACCAAAGCCACGGGTTGTTCCCGCCGGTGTTCCAATACGTAAACCGGACGTAATGCTTGGTTTTTCCGGATCATTCGGAACGGCATTTTTATTGCATATAATGTTCGCTCTGGCTAACGAATCGCAAACTTCATTTCCCTTTAAGCCCTTTGAACGCAAATCAATTAAAATCAGGTGAGTATCTGTTCCACCCGTCACCATATCGATATCACGTTCTTTTAATGTTTTTTCCAAAGCTTTGGAATTTTGAACGATTTGTTCGGCATATTCGCTGAATTCCGGTTTTAATGCTTCACCGAAAGCAACGGCTTTACCGGCAATGACGTGTTCCAACGGACCGCCTTGAATACCCGGAAATACGGCAGAGTTGATTTTCTTTGCAATATCCGGATTGTTTGTCAAAATCATACCACCACGCGGACCACGTAATGTTTTATGCGTTGTTGTCGTTACAACATCAGCAACAGGCAACGGAGAAGGGTACTGATTACCGGCAACCAATCCCGCAAAGTGCGCCATATCAACCATTAAATAAGCGCCGACTTTATCCGCTATTGAGCGGAAACGATTGAAATCAATAATACGCGCATAAGCCGAACCACCGGCAACAATCAATTTCGGTTTATTTTCAACAGCTAACTTTTCCAAAGCATCATAGTCGATTAAACCTTTGTCAGTCACACCGTATTGAACAGAATGATATAATTTTCCGGAAGCTGAAACCTTTGCCCCGTGTGTCAAATGTCCGCCAGCATCCAAACTCATACCCATAATGGTATCGCCGGGTTGCAACAAAGCCATATAAACGGCTTGATTTGCTTGACTGCCGGAATGCGGTTGAACATTTGCAAAAGCACAGTTAAACAACTTTTTAGCTCTTTCAATAGCCAATGTTTCAACACCATCGATGAATTCACAACCATGATAATAACGATGGCCGGAATAACCTTCCGCATATTTGTTGGTTAAAACAGAACCTTGGGCTTGTAAAACGGCTTCTGATACAATGTTTTCGGAAGCAATCAACTCAATATGATCTTGTTGGCGCCATAATTCATTTTGAATTAAACGGGCGATTTCAGGATCTCTTTCCTTTAATGAATCATAAAAGAATTCTCTTGTTTCACAATGATGAGTGCAATTACATGTCATTTCATTTCTCCTAATTCCAAAACGCGCTTTTCGTGCCGTCCACCGTCAAATGGTGTTGTTAAAAATATATCGACCAACTTTTTTGCAGTATCAAAACTTGTTGTACGTCCACCCAAACACAGAACGTTTGCAT
>JAGBRF010000009.1 GCA_017632555.1 Alphaproteobacteria bacterium
TGAAAGCTTCGGGTGGCAAAGTTAATCACGCACTTGCCAATCACTTATTCGATAAAAAATTATCCGAAGTGTAATTTTCTGTAACTTAAAAAGCCCTCACAAATGTGGGGGCTTTTTTATTATTCTGCTTGAACGAGTTTCTTTTTCTTCTTCAATGATTTTTTATGCAATACCAACAAAGGCGGTACATGTTCCAACAGGGCATCGTAAACGTTCTTTAATTGGTCGGTGTATAAATGATCCGCTTCGGGCAACATGATATAGTCCACTTGCACTTTTCTGAACGAATTTAACCGTTCTGCCATAGTGGCAACAGCCGGTTCGGAAACAATGGTATCCATTCCCCCTTGAATAATCACACCGGATGCCGGACAAGGTGTCAGATACGAAAAATCACAGACATCAGCCGGTGGAGAAACCGCCACAAATCCGTTGATATCCGGTCGGCGCATTAAAACGGACAAACCAACCAAAGCACCATAGGAATAACCCGCTATCCATGTGTGCGATGCTTCCGGATTTTGATTTTTAATCCAATCCAAAGCGGCCAGCGTATCCGCCAATTCCGTTTCCGGTTCGCCGTCAAAGAAACCCTGTGACCGACCGACACCGCGGAAATTAAAACGCAAAACCGAAAAACCCATTTTTACAAAAGCCTGAAACAAAGTATAAACAACTTTGTTATTCATTGTTCCGCCCAATTGGGGATTAGGATGTAAAATTAAAACAACCGGCGCATCAGGGGTCGGACCTTTTTGATAGACACCTTCCAAACGACCGGCGGCACCTGCAAAAAAAACATCTGTCATCTGTGATTCCTTTCTTTGTTTGATGAATCAATCATAACACAAAAAGGGGGATAAAAATCAAGAAAAAAATTCATAAAAACTAAAAAATATTTGTTTTTTTAATATCTTCTGACAAAGTGAAAATAAAAAGCTGTTGACAAGCGTTTAAGAATCGACTATAAATAGAGCTTGTTCGATGGCAAAGTAGCTCAGGTGGCTAGAGCAGCGGAATCATAATCCGCGTGTCGGGGGTTCGAATCCCTCCTTTGCTACCAATATAAAAAAGCCGGTTTTTATAACCGGTTTTTTCGTTTTTTAAGGACAAAAAAATATGTGCAAAGAAAAATCCTTGCACATATTTATTTTAATCTTGAAAGCCTTATTCTTTTGCTTCCATATAAGGCTTAAACGCTTCGTCAATAACGGCTTGATTGACTTCCACTTTTTCTTTCTTACCATAGTAATCCAAAAGTTCGTCCATCACGCAAGCGGTCATTTTTTGTTTCAAATCAATTGTCAAAGACATTTGGGCCGATACATCGGTTTTTTCGGCCGGTGTAATCTTTTTAACTTGGGCAACAATGTAATGGTTATCAGGCAATTCAATCAATTGAATTTCACCTTCTTTGGCGTTAAACAATTTTTCAATGTCGTCTGATGAAATATCATCAATATCGGCACGTTTAACGTCTTCCCATTCTTTTTGTTCCAAATTATAAACGGTTGCAACGGTCTTTAACAACTTGTCATTCTTTGCGCCCGTAAATACCTTTTCAGCAAAGTCAGCGATAGCATTCTTTTGTTGATCCTTTACCCATTCGGCCTTTAATTCATCTTGAACGGCATCAAACGGCTTTAAGTAAGTGGATTCAATTTCGGTTGTTTCAGCAACAATAAATCCGTTTTGATAATCGTGTAAGGCCGTTGCTTCACCGGCTTTGGATAAGAACAATTCTTGCACCAAAGCAGCCGGCAATTCGGCGGACTTGCCTTGTTTATCCGCACCGGAAGCATCGATATAAACAGCTTCTTCCAATTCAACACCGACTTTCTTTGCGGCTTCCGCCAAAGAAATACCTTCGCCCAACAATTCATCCAATTGTTTTGCTTTTTGTGTCAGCAAATCGTATGTGTTTTCCGATTGAATTGTTTTGATTAAATTTTCTTTTGCTTGTTCAAATGTTGTTTGTTCTGCGGCTTTGACTTCACGCACGATTATAATGTGATAACCGAAAACGGTTTGAACCGGCGGCAAAACCTTACCGACTTCTGCATTAAAAGCGGCTTCACCGATTTCTTCAACAACGCCCGTTTTTTCAATCCAACCCAAATCCGTGTTGGTTTGATTTGCTTTTTCTTTGGCTAAATCGTTAAAGTTATCGGCCGTCAATTCAGCATAAAGCGCATTGGCATCAGCTTCATTATTGAACAAAATTTGTTCCACATGACGTTGTTCCGGTTTTAAGAAAACTTCTTTGCGTTCTTCATACATTTCCTTCAAAGTATCTTCGTTGATTTCAACGTTCTTTGCGATTTTTTCCGGTGTCATTTTCAAAATGCTTATTTTTCTGTATTCCGGCGCATAAAGTTGTTCTTCCATTGAATCATAGTATTCTTGCAATACTTCCTTGGTCGGCTTTTCCGTAATTTTAACGGATTCCGGGGATAAAACCAAAGCATCTATATTCCGTGTTTCGAACATGTAATCATACATTTTTTCTTTTAACATTTTGGGCGGAATAATAACGGCGGCAACAGCATCGGTTAAATGCTTACGAGCCAATTCTTCTTGCAAAGCGTGTGCAAATTGTTGTTCCGACATTTGCATTCTTTGTAAATATTCCATCATCAAAGAACGGTTAAAAGTGCCTGTTGTTGTTTGAAACAAAGCATTGTTTACAATGTAATTGGCAACAGCGGCATCAGATGCAATCAATTCAAAATCGTCCATCATTGTCTGGAACAACAAACTGTTTTTATTGCTTTCAATCAACTTGTCCAACATACCCATATTGACGGCTTGTTTGATTGTCAACGGGTTTTCGCTTTTGTATATTTTGGATAAATTTCTGATTTCTTTATCCAATTCTTGCACCAATTCTTGACCTTTTACGGTTGAATTACCAACACGAATAGCCGTTTGATCACGACCCCACATACTGGTCATAGAACCCAAACCGCACAAACCCATCATACTGACGGCAATCAAGAACATTAAAGCTTTAACAACCCATGTTTCGCTGATATTTCTAAAGAATATAATCATTTTTCACACCTTAAATTTAATTATAAAAATCGATATGGCTGAAAGCATACGCGATTTTTTTATTTTTTTCAACCGAAAAATGCACTTTTAGAGTATCTTTTTTAAAACCAAAGCGTCATATTTTAAACCGGATTCTTCATAATACGCTTTTCGAACGGCAACTTGCCGGAAATCCGCCTTTTCATAAAGTCGTCTTGCAGCCAAATTTTTAACATTTACATCCAAAAAAATTTCATGCACACCCGAATTTTTTAATTGTTCGATTGAATAGTTTAATAAATCAAACGCTATTCCCTTTTTTCTGGCGTCCGGGACAACACCCAAAGTCAAAATTTCCGCCTGATCGGCACAAACGGAAAACAAAATAAAAGCCACATCATTCACAAAACCGCGCGTTGTCGGTAAAAACAACAACGATTCAAAGGCCGCTTTATCCCACGGTTTATCAAAACAAAGTTTATGCAAATTTGCCAACGTTTCCGCATACGGTAATGATGTTTCATTAAACGGTAACATCGGCCTCTCTCATATAAAGCGGTTTGGGTGGCATCGGATTTTTTAACCGTGTCAAAGCTATTCTGGCCGTGGCAACGGCAATCGGCGATATTTTCACAACCGCCTGACAACCGATTTCATCGGATAAAGCCTGCGCTCCCGTTCCGACAGCTAAAAAAGGCAATTTTGTTTTTAATACATCAGCGGATAAAATTTCCGGATTGCTTGTCGGATTGCCGTCAACATTAAAACTTTGCACAAAATAATCATCGCGTTTTGAATCCAAAACAACCATGCAATCACGCCCCAAATGATAAGCCCATGCTTCAAAACAAGTCACACCGTAAACGGGAACTTTCAACGCCAAACCAAAAGCGCGCGCCGCCGCCAAACCGATACGAACACCGGTAAAAGAACCCGGTCCGACCGTCACGGCAACACCATCTATATCCGCCATAGTTTTTTGTGCTTTTTTCAAAACGTTTTCGATAAGCGTCATCAACGCTTCCGCCTGTCCGCGTTCCATTTCTTCTTCCAAATAAGCACATGTTCGGTCTTCATTGACCAATGCAACCGAAACAAAATTGGCAGATGTATCCAAAGCTAATAACAACATTTTTTATTCCTTTTTTTCTTTATTATATCACAAAACCCCGTTTTTGAAAAGACCTTGATTAAAAATTGGCAAAAATACAAAGCAAAAACAATCCCCCTATCATCAAAAGACTTGTTATGGGTGAAGTATAATCTTTGTGGTTGATAATGTGATTATACAGCATTATCCACAACGGCGCCGTCAACGACAAATAGTTCACATATCCCGTGTTGGGTGTATAATCCAACGCAATACTTTTGCTGACAATCAACAAAGCGCTGAACAAAACAATTAAAAATCCGATATACATAACTTTTTGATTAAACACTTGCTGTAAAAATTGGCTTGCGGAAGGACGGCTTGTTTTCAAATAAAAATACAAATTATAAAAACCGCTGATTAAAGTCACATAAAACAAGTAATAAACTATACCTTCCGCCAACGTATGTCGTTGCATAATGATTTGCGTTAAAGAGCTCATCAACGACCAAACAACAACGGCCGGCATCATATAGCGAACCAATTGGCGTGTCATCGGTGTTTTCAACATGGCAACATAACTGCCTATTGTCAATAAAACGGAAACGAATATACCGCTTAAAATAAAGGGCCTGTACCATAATTTAATAAA
>JAGBRF010000111.1 GCA_017632555.1 Alphaproteobacteria bacterium
CCGCCGGCAGCCACAGCCCCAGCGATAAGAGCACCACCAACTATACTTCCCCCAATAAGTAATGTGTTATTGTCCGCCAAAAGTGCATCCAAACCGGACGATTCAGACATCATACCTTCCTGTGCCGCAAGGGACATTGTCCCACCGATTTCCATATATCTTTGAATAAAAGCTTGTCTTTGTTCAACCGGAATTTCCTTCATACATCTGGGTGACAAATTTGCCCCCGCTGATTTTAACATACTGAAAGAAACATAATCTCCGCTTTTTACGGCCGTACAAACCGGTGTATCACCCAATGTATTTTCGCCTTCCAAACTCAAACCGCTTCTGACTGCATTTTTCAAACCCGCATAATCACGATTTTGCAAAAATACTTGCACATTTCGATAGGAATTCAAAGACTTTATGCTCTTTTTTGCAGAAACCTTTCTTCTTTTGCTGTCGTATCTGGTTTTCGGATATGCATCCCGGCTTCTTTGTGGCAATTTACGTGTTCTGGCCTGTGCGGCATCAACAGGCGAAACAAACAAACCGCAAGCAACGGAAAGCATTGTATAAAACAACAAAAATTTGCGGAATTTATGGAAAAACATCAAGGCACCTCATCTGTATGTAATATTACTTGCATCGTATTGTAATAGTTAAAGGTAAATGACAAGTTAACAAAAAACTTGAAATGCAAAATTTATCTGTTATAATCACAAACAAAAGGATTAAAAATGAAAATATTGTTTTTAGGTGACATTGTCGGACGTTCCGGACGCGATTTAGTCTTAAAGAAATTACCCGAATTAAAATCCGAAATGCAACTGGATTTTATCGTTGTCAATGCGGAAAATGCCGCACATGGTTTTGGATTGACACCCAAAATGTTTGAAGCATTAAAGCATGCCGGCGCTGATGTTATTACGATGGGTAATCACACTTTTGATAAAAAAGATATTTTCCCCGTCTTAAACGAAAATCCGGACATTATTCGCCCAATCAACTATCCCGAAGGAACCATCGGACACGGGGAAGTGATTTATACATTAAAAGACGGGCGAAAAGTCGGTGTTATTCAAGTGCTTGGTCAAATTTTTATGCGCAACAATGAAGCGCCCTTACCTTTTTTGGAAAAGTTTTATCAAGAACACCCGCTTGGCACTGATGTTCAAGCCATTATTGTTGATGTGCATGCGGAAGCAACTTCCGAAAAAATGGCTATGGGATTTTTATCGGACGGAAAAGCAAGTTTAGTTGCCGGAACACATACACATATTCCAACCGCCGATGCTATGATTTTGCCGAACGGAACGGGATATATTACCGATATCGGTATGTGCGGCGATTATTATTCTATCATCGGCATGACGACAGAAACAGCTTTGACACGCTTTACAACACCCAATCCGGAACGCTTGGCCCCCGCCGAAAAAGAAGCAACCTTGTGCGCTGTCTTTATTGAAACGGACGACGAAACGGGGTTGTGCAAGCAAATTCGCCCTGTCCGCCTTGGCGCACATTTAATAAATACGTAAAAATTTTATCAATTCCTTCTTGCAAGGAAATTTGTTTTGTGGTATATTGCCAAAACAATTTGATATTTTTGAAAGGATTATACTATGTCAGGACATTCACAATTTAAAAACATTATGCACCGCAAAGGCGCACAAGATGCCGCCAGAGCGCGTGTTTTTTCAAAACTTGCTCGTGAAATTACAGTTGCCGCAAAAACCGGTTTACCGGATCCGGCTTCTAACCCGCGTTTACGTTCTGCTATTTTGGCGGCTCGTGCTGAAAATATGCCGAAAGACAACATCGAACGTGCTATTAAAAAGGGTGCTCCGGGTGAAGACAACACAGTTTATGAAGAAATCCGTTATGAAGGTTTTGCCCCGGGCAACGTTGCCGTTATTGTGGAAGCTTTGACAGACAACCGTGCCAGAACAGCTCCGAATTTGCGTTCGATATTTTCAAAACGCGGCGGTTCAATGGGTGAAACCGGTTCTGTTTCCTTTAACTTTGAACGTGTCGGATTGATTGAATATCCTGCAAGCACAGCAGACGCTGACACAATGTTTGAAGCTATTTTGGAAGCCGGTGCAAACGATGTTGAATCTGATGAAGAAACACACACAATTTATTGCAATCCGGATGATTTATTTTCTGTCCGCGCTGCTTTGGAAAGCAAATTCGGTGATCCTACTGTTTGCCGTTTGGATTGGAAAGTTTTTGTTCCAACACCTGTAACCGATTTGGAAACAGCCGAAAAATTGATGAACTTCATCGAAGCATTAAACGATGATGATGACGTTCAACGCGTTACAACAAATGCCGATATTGCTCCGGAAATTTTGGAAAAGCTGAACGGTTAATGCGAATTTTAGGACTTGACCCCGGACTTCGTCATACAGGTTGGGGAATCATTGATAAAAGTGGTTCTGCCATATCCTTTGTGGCCGCCGGGGTTATTTCTGCCGACACGGATTTAAGCTTGGCCGACCGGTTGGCACAAATCCATGCTTCATTGGTTAAAATTATCACAGAATATGCACCGCAGGAAGCCGCTATTGAAGAAACGTTTGTGAACGTGAACCCGACTTCAACTTTAAAGTTGGGACAAGCGCGCGGTGTGGCGATGTTGACACCTGCTTTATACAAAATACCGGTTGCGGAATATACACCAAATCAAATCAAAAAAATGGTTGTCGGTGTCGGTCATGCGGCAAAACCGCAAGTCGATATGATGGTCAAAAAAATGATGCCCACCCTGCCCGACAAATTACCGCCCGATGCGGCCGATGCACTTGCCATAGCATTGTGTCACGGCTTTATGCGAAAAATCATAAAATAAATTTATCTGCCTTTATGGCGTGATTTTACCAAAAGGGAAAGTTTCTTTGTCCCTGCCGTCAACAATTTTGCAATATCATCGTGCCCGTATTTTTTTGCCATATCCAAAGCGGTTTTGCCTTGACGTTTTTTGGTTATACTGGCTCCGGCATCAAGCAACTTTTGGACAATTTCGACAACGCCTTTTACCGCCGCCACCATCAACGGCGTAAAGCCATAACTGTCCGTCTTATTCACGTTGGCTTTTTTAGAAATTAAATAATCAACGAACTTTTCTTTTCCGGCTGTTACAGCGCACATCAACGGCGTTCGATTATAATTTTGAATAACCGCCATATCGATATCAACACCCTTGTCCAACAACTTTTGTGCTTTCTTTAAAATTTCGGCATCGCTATCTTTATCAAAGTGGATTGTTCCCCAAGTTTTATCCCAATCTTCAATCAAGGCCCGGTCTTTTTCTTTTTTCTTTTTCAATCGATCGTCTGATTTAATTTCACTGGCAAAATAACCTATCAAATAAATCCTTAAAAATGTTCTGGAAAAATTACCGTCATATAAGTTTCTTGAATCAAATTGAATACCGGAAAACAGGCATTTTTTGGACACAATCCATCCGCTTTTGTCCACCAACCATTCTATCGGTTCAACATGGACCCAATAGGGTTTTTCGTACTCTATTCGTTTGCCGGTGGATAAACGACTGTTTACATTTGCCGGTCTTCCGAAAATACGAATATATTTTTCCCCGTCCAATTCATATTCGGGATATTTTTTCGGTTCGAAGTCTTTGTAACGTTCCAAATCCGCATCATCAAATGTATAAGTTTTTTTCGTTTTGGATAATTTTTTTGATTGAAATAATTCTTCTAATTCGTCACTTGTTTCATTGTCCGCCACTGTTTGAGGAAACTCCCCATATTCCGCCATACGAAATTCGCCATCCAAATATATGCTCGGGTTGAGTTTATACACCTCTGACGCGGACAAGGCAGGACGCACCGAAATTTTACGCCCATCCGGTCCGCCCCAACCTTCTTTACCATCATCAAGCAGACAGCGTACGTCTTTATTTCGGCTGGAAGATGAAGTCCAAGCAATACAAGATAAATCGCCTTCACTAGTACGCTTACCGGAAGAAGTCACAGAACCGCCCAACAAAACGGCCAAATCAGTTGGCGCAACAAGTATTCCGTACTTTTTTATAACATCCAGCTGACCTTTCCCATTTTCATTGCCCCAAATTTGTTCTGCGTTTAATAATGTAAAGTCTGGTGGCAGTTCGAAATCGGTTTCCATTTCCATTTCATTATCCTTTTTATGTTCTGCCACCGGCACGTGATTTTGCCAAAACGGAAAGCTTTTTCGCCTTTGGTGTCAATAATTTGGCAATATCTTCATGGCCGTACTTTTTCGCCATATCCAAGGCACTGAAACCCTTCCTGGTTATTGCCATATCGGCTTTGGCATCAAGTAATTTTTGGACAATTTCGGTATTTCCCTTTATAGCGGCGGCCATTAAAGGCGTAAATCCCCTAGAATTTTTATGATTTACATCGGCTTTTTTATCGATTAAAAATTTAGCCGTTTCCAACTTGTCAAAACTAATCGCAAACATCAACGGGGTATTTTTACGGTTGTCCGATGATTCCAAATTTATATCATAACCTTTGTCAACACAATCACTTACCTTTGTCAAAATTTCGGCATCTTTTTGAGTTTGCCAATCGATTTTCGCCCAACTTTCATTCCAGTTTTTTTGGTCTTCTTTCTTCTTTTCTGCTTTGTCCAATATAGCTATAATTTTTTTGTATCTTTCGCATTGGTCAGTTTTGTCTTTTGTTAAATCATATCTCACACAATCCGCCATTCCCCTTGAAGCAACACCACGTATCGTTTCACCTTCTTTATTTTTAATATCAACACTTGCACCAACAACAATTAATTTTTCTACAATTTCGGTTTCTGCGTTAAAGGCGGCATACATCAACGCCGTCCAATCATGATCAGTTTTCAAATCAACTTCTGCTCCGGCATCAAGCAATTTTTCAAGAGTTTTTATATCTCCATTTTCAGCAGAACGCATCAACGCCGTGTTATCTTCTGCACCACACAAATTCACATTTGCATTGGCCGCAAGCAATTTATCTACAACTTCCGTTTTTCTTTTCCGGACAGCCGCAATTAACGCCGTGTCATCATACCGTCCTTGGAAATCCACATTTGCACCGGCAACAATCAGTTTTTCCACAATCGTTGGATAACCATTTTCCGCAGCATATATCAGTGCCGTCTTGTCCATTTGGTCGTGTAAATCTATATCTGCACCGGCTGCAATTAGTTTTTCCACAACCATTGGATAACCAATTTTCGCAGCATGCATCAATGCCGTTGTACCAAATTCGTTGCTTAAATTCAATCCGGCCTCGGCGTTAATCAGATATTCAACCTTTGGCAAAATAGAAGATTCCGGATAACGATAATCTCCAAGCCAAAATACAGTATCCCAAGTTTCTTTCCAGCTGTTTAAGTCCATTCCTGCCTTCCTTTAATAGTATGAGAACATTATACCATTTTTTCCGGGAAAAGTCAATTTTTTCGCACAAAAAATAATTTTTATTTAAACCTTTATTAACATTTTTGCTGTATATTCCTTTTGATTAAAGGAGTTTAAAAATAATGTTTGAAAATATTTTAAATAAAATGGAAGAAATGGGTGGCGTGTTTAAAGGTGCTCCCCTGTCCGATGAAGGATTTGAAAAACTGATTGAACAATTGCGTTCTATAAAGGTTGAATTACCCGATGAATATGCCGAACTTTTATTCACGGCTGATGGTTTGAATTGGGGCGGGTTGGAATTTTTCGGTTCTGTTATGCACGTTGATAAAAAACGTGGTTTCAGCGTAACCGATTTATTTTCTCAAAATCGTTTATTTCAAGCTTTAAATCCTGACAGAAAAAATGATGTTTTGTTGGGACACACGGACGAAGAAAGCTATATTTTCAACGCCAAAAGCAAGAAGTTTGAAATCATTGAAGAGTTTGAAAACAACGTATTAAAATCTTTCAGTTCTTTTGAAGAATTATTCCAATATGTTATAGACGAACAAATCGAAGTTGTACAAAATTTTGTTGCGTTCAATGAAGATGAAATTAAAGACGAAGCGTCTGACGAAGATTTTTAAATGAGAGTTGATATTTTCAATTTTGACTTACCTGCTGACCGGATTGCCAATGAACCGGCAAATCCGCGCGACAGTGCAAAATTGCTTCACATTATGCAAAACGGATTGGAAGATAAAACCATCCGTGACTTGCCGTCTTTATTACACGCCGGCGATGTGTTGGTGTTTAATGATACGAAGGTCATTCCGGCACGTATTTACGGTAAACGCGGGCAAGCCGGCATTGAAGCGACTTTGTTAAAACAACTGGATTTGTCAACTTGGAAATGTTTAATCAAAAACGCCCGCCGTTTGAAAATCGGTGATGAAATTATCTTTTCCGATGACTTTACGGCAAAGGTATTACAAAAAGATCCCGATGGTCCGGTTACTTTACAATTCAATGTTGCCGGCGCTGATTTATTCGCGGCATTACATTTACACGGCATTATGCCGCTTCCGCCTTATATCAAACGTGGCAAAAGCGGTGAAGAAACGGACAAAGCCAATTATCAAACCGTTTATGCAAAACATGAAGGCGCGGTTGCGGCTCCGACTGCCGGATTACATTTCACAAAACCATTATTAAAACAAATCAAAGACATGGGCGTTCAGGAAGAATTTTTGACTTTGCACGTTGGTGGCGGAACGTTCTTGCCCGTCAAAGTCGAAGATACGGACAACCACAAAATGCACGCCGAATATGGCATTATTACACCGGCGGTTGCTAAACGTCTGAATCAAGCAAAGCAAGAAGGACGACGCATTATTCCCGTTGGAACAACGGCATTGCGTTTAATTGAAAGCGCCACCGATGAAAACGGTGTTATTCATCCGTTTGCCGAAGAAACGTCTATTTTTATCACGCCGGGATATCGTTTCCGTTTTGCCGATGCCCTGTTTACAAATTTCCATTTACCGCAAAGCACATTGTTTATGTTGGTGTGTGCTTTTGCCGGCATCGACACGATGAAGGCGGCATATCAACACGCCATTGACACGCATTACCGTTTCTTTTCGTATGGTGATGCTTGCTTTATCGAAAAGAAAGATTTTTAAATTCTGCGTTGTAAATTTCCGTTATAAGTGTTGGGCAAATTTTTGCCTTCCCTTACCGCATTCAAAATGTTTGCCATTTGCTCGGTTGTATAATCTTTATACATAAAATCAATGCGTAAATAATCCGGATTTATTTGCTTAAAATCTTTACCCGTATAAAACGCCCTTTTGTTGAAAACCATTGTTTGACAAGGTTCGGACAGCGCATCATATTCTTGATTATCTTTTTTCAATTTGAACCATTGTATGCCACCTGAACAATGCTTACAATCATGCGGACGGATACAGTTGGCACTGATGAACAAAGGCACATTGCTGTAAGCAGTCAAGACAACGGGTAAAGCAGATTTTGATGCTAAATCACTCAAATTTTCCAACGTGTCTTCAAATGAAAGCGTTACACGTTTTGCGCCCATTTGCTTTGCCATTTGAACGGCTTGTGTATTCATGGTGTAAATTGAATTGTCAAAAGTCAAATCTATCCCCTTTTGCGGCAACATTTCCAAAGCCCAAACATTACCGATTTCCCATTTTTTATAACCGGCATTTAACGCTTTTTGAATAACATCGGCAAACGTGCTCGGGTTGCGACATATTGCCGGCAAAGCCAACCGCACTTTGTTTTTAGGCAACTTTTGCAACGCCGTCAAATCCGTCTTGGGCGACAAAGCCACAATTATTTCAGCCACGTCCGACAAATCGGGTAATCGTTCCGGCCGGTCCGTTTTAATAATAATCCCCTTAAAATCGTGTTTTGTTGTTTCAACGGCAGGTAAAGAACCGCTTTGTTTTTTTATTTCAATTTGCTCATAAAGTTTACGCCGTAAATCGTTCAATATAGACAACGGCACAAACAAATTTTGCGGATTTTCAATATGCAAATTGTTTAACGTCAAGGAAGTATTGCCGACTTTTTCAAATGCTTTTTGAATAGCATCTTTTACCTTTTGCGGATTTTCGGCCGTTTGGAATTTTTCATCAACTTTGGCGTTCCATTTTTCACAAACGGCTTCTATAAAATCTTTTTCTATACGCACAGACACATCAATCGGCATACGATAAGCATACATGCCCGCCTTTGGTCTTTCATAATGATACGCCCCTTTAACACGCGAAGAAGATGCTAAATACACAGTTGCTCCGTTTGTAATGAACGGTGGATTTTGCGGTAAAGTAATTTCGACAATATCACCCTTTTTGGCTTCAAAGACCGAACGGCCCGAAACACGCATTTTTTCCAAAGAAAAACCAAACGGCTTTTCATTACCTGCCACATCAATTTGAATACCGTCATAACGCGCAATATCCGCATTTGTTTTGAACGTCAAAATGCCACGAGCAACATTTTTAACCTGCCCTATTTTTAACCCGCGATGACCGACAAACTCGGTATCGATAACATCTTTATTTTTTCCGTTAAAGTGCAACTTGGTCCATGGACGCGCAAAAATTTGCATAATATCGTCCGGTAAATTTTGTGTGTCTTTACCATCTAAAAGCCGGCGATAATAATTCGTAACGGCGGCGACATAAAGCGCATTCTTTTTTCGACCTTCTATTTTCAATGAAGTGACGGGCATTTTCAAAACATCTTCCTGCAACGCCATATCTTTCATTGAAAAGGGGTGCTTTTTACCCAAATCGCCACTGAACAAAGCACGACAAGGATATAAACATTTACCGCGATTGGCACTCATACCCGTTTCCATAGAAGAAAACAAACAAAGCCCGCTGTAAGCATAACATAATGCGCCGTGAATAAATACTTCCGTTTCCAAATCTTTAATCGAAGCTATTTCTTTTATTTCGGGCAAAGTCAATTCACGCGCCAAAACAACCCGTGAAAATCCCATTTCTTTTAATGCCAACGCACCTTGTTTATTATGAACGGCCATTTGTGTGCTGGCGTGCATTTGAAGTGTCGGATATTTTTCTTTGATAACACGAGCAACACCCAAATCTTGAATAATAACGGCATCAACACCGGCATAAACGCATTCATCAAGTGATTTTATCAACTCGTCCAAATCTTTGTTTTGCAACAACGTGTTGATTGTTACATAAATTTTAGCATTTTTTGTATGTGCATAATTTGTTATTTCACACAATTCATCGGCCGAAAAGTTCATTGCCGTTGCACGTGCGGAAAATTGATGCAACCCCAAGTAAATTGCATTTGCGCCATAAAAAAGTGCAGCATAAGCTGCTTCTATATCACCGGCCGGAGCCAACAATTCTGTTTTCATTTTTATTTCCTTTGGCGCTTATATTAGCACAAAAAAACAATAATTTCAACCTAATCTTCCAGCAAAACAGTAAAGCCCCATGGTGCAACCTGAATATTGCCGTCTGAAATTGTGCTTTTTTCGGCGGTATCCAATAAACATTGATATGAAATATCATTCTTTAACCGATATTGGACGGATTTGTCCGTGGCATTCATTATCACAAAGTAAGTTTGCCCCAACGTCTGACACACAAAAGCAAAATCACGCATGCCTTCCGACAA
>JAGBRF010000112.1 GCA_017632555.1 Alphaproteobacteria bacterium
GATGAAGTTGGTGAATTGTCCGGTCAAATTAAGGAATTCTTGTCCATATTAGCGTCACATGAAAGATTGTATGCGATTATGCGTGAAGAATTTGTTCAAGTTAAAAATGACTTTGCAACACCGCGTAAAACAACGATTGAAGAGGGCGAATTTGATCAAGATATGGAAGATTTGATTCCGCGTGAAGATATGGTTATTACCGTAACGAATACGGGCTATATCAAACGCGTTCCGGTCAACACTTATCGCGCTCAAAATCGTGGTGGTAAGGGACGCAGCGGTATGTCCACTCGTGAAGAAGATGCAGTGGCAAAATTGTTTGTTGCCTGCACACACGACCCGATTTTGTTCTTCTCGTCAAAGGGTATGGTTTATAAGATGAAAGCATATCGTTTGCCGGAAGGAACACCGCAAAGTTTGGGTAAGGCTTTGATAAACTTGTTGCCGTTGGAGCAGGGTGAAACAATTTCAACCGTCTTGCGTTTGCCGGAAAAACAAGAAGATTGCGAAGGTTTGTCCGTTATGTTTGCAACGGCTTCCGGTAATATCCGCCGTAACCGTTTGGACGACTTCTATAAGGTTATGAGCAATGGTAAAATTGCGATGAAGCTGGACGAAGGCGACAAGTTGGTTGACGTTCAAATTTGTAACGAAAATCAAGACATCTTGTTGGCTGCCGCCGGTGGTAAGTGTGTTCGTTGTCCGGTAACCGATGTTCGTATTTTCGAATCCCGTTCTTCAACCGGTGTTCGTGGTATGAAGTTGGCAAAGGGCGACAGAGTGATTTCTATGAGTGTTTTGGAACACGTTAAAGCCGAAATTGACAAACGTGATGCTTACTTAAAGATGGCAATTGCAAAACGTAAAGCTTTGGGTGCCGTTGATGATGGCGAAGATACGATTGAAACAGAGGGCACATCTGATGTAATCTTGTCAGATGAAGAATTTGCGCAAATGGAAGCCGAAGAACAATTCATTTTGACTGTGACAACGGCCGGTTTGGGTAAACGTTCTTCCGCATATCAATATCGTATTACTTCCCGCGGAACGCAGGGTGTTACAAACATTGATACAATCAAAGTTCCGGCCGAAGTCGTGGCTTCTATGCCGGTAACGGAAGATGAACATGTGATGATGGTAACTGATGGGGGTCAGTTGATTCGTATGCGTGTTCGTGATATTCGCATTGTCGGTCGTAATTCAAAGGGCGTGATTTTGTTCCGCTTGGCTGATGGCGAAAAGGTGGTTTCTGTATCTGCTGTCAAAGATTACGGTGAAGAAGATGAAAATTCTGCCGATGAAGTGACAACGGAACAGGAAGGTGTTGTAAATACACAACAAGAACAACTTGTTGAAAAGGAAGAAACAAATGAAGAAAATAATTAGTTTTGTTATTGGTTTAATTTTAATTGCAAGTGGAGCAAAAGCTATGGATAAAGAAAATACTTTATATTTGGATTTGGATTATGGTCGTGTTGTTATCGAAATGTTACCAAAAGTGGCGCCGAAACACGTGGCTCGTATCAAAGAATTGACACGTCAAGGTTTCTATGATGGTATCGTTTTCCATCGTGTAATTGACGGTTTTATGGCTCAAACAGGCGATCCGACCGGAACCGGTATGGGTGGCAGTGGTAAAAATTTACCGGCCGAATTCAATAATGAACCGCACGTTCGCGGTACGGTTTCTATGGCACGTGCTTCCGATCCGAATTCAGCGGACAGCCAATTCTTTATCTGCTTTGATGATGCCAGATTCTTGGACGGACAATACACTGTTTGGGGCAAGGTTGTCAGCGGTATGGAATACGTTGATATGATTAAAAAAGGCGATTCTCGTCAAAACGGCAGCGTCAGAAATCCGGATAAGATTGTCAAAATGCGTGTTGCCGCAGATGTAAAAGAATAATTTTTTAATTAAAAAGCATTTCAATCCCTCACTTTTTGTGGGGGATTTTTTTGTTTATAGCGAATCGAAAAAATAGTTGACAAAATATCAGAAGTATGTTAAAATACTTGTAAATTTAGCGCTTTTTTATAACCATTGCAAAAAAACAAAAGGGACAAAATGAATTTACTGAACGAAGATTTGGATTACGCAGCTGAAAACGGTTACACGGAAGCCGTTATCATATTGGCCGAAGAAGGTATGGATGTCAATTTAACTGATGTTCATGGTCGGACTGCTTTATATAAAGCAGCGAAAGGGGGACATTCCCAAACAGTCAAAGCTTTGATTGAATGCGGTGCCGATGCCAATAAAAGAAACAGAACGGGCGGAACGGCAT
Source organism: Alphaproteobacteria bacterium (assembly GCA_017632555.1). Next base: position 2,289 of record JAGBRF010000112.1, read on the forward strand.
TACACTGTGCTGCCGAATATAACCAAGTAAGCACGGTTAAAGTGTTGTTGGATATGAACCCGGAAA
>JAGBRF010000010.1 GCA_017632555.1 Alphaproteobacteria bacterium
GATTGCTTAAAATGATACCGCATCTTGCTTCCAATACAGCCAAAATCATATTTAATCGATTGGAATCCCAACCGACAACAGCCCGTCTGGGCGAAGTTCCGAATGATTGAGCTACCAAAGCTTGCACTTCCACCAAAACAGGACGAGAACCTTCTATGCCCGCAAAAACACAAGAACCGGAAATATTTCCGCGTCTTTCCGCCAAAAAAAGCGCCGAAGGATTTGCGACTTCCTGTAATCCTTGTTCTGTCATTTCAAATACGCCGATTTCATCGGTTGCACCAAAACGGTTTTTGACGGCACGTAAAATTCTGAAATGATGACCGCGATCGCCTTCAAAATAAAGAACAGTATCAACCATGTGTTCCAAAACACGCGGACCGGCCAAAGTACCTTCTTTGGTGACATGACCGACTAAAAATAAAATAAATCCTTTGCGTTTAGCCAATCGAATCAACTCATGACCGGCGGCACGAACTTGACCAACCGTACCTGGTGCAGAATCCAACGTATCAACAAACATTGTTTGAATAGAGTCAATGACAACAACATCGGGCGCTTCGTTTGTATCCAATGTTGTTAGTATGTCGCGGACATTCATAGCACTGGCCAATTCAACTTTGGCATCGCTTAAACCCAAACGAATGGCGCGTAAACGGATTTGTTCAATGGACTCTTCACCGGAAATATACACGCATTTGGTCGGACTTCCTTTTTTGTTGACACCATCAGCCAATTTGGCAACAGCTTGTAAGAGCAAGGTGGATTTACCAATGCCGGGGTCACCGCCGACCAAAATGCAGGAACCTTCCACCAAACCGCCACCGCAAACGCGGTCCAACTCTGCAATTTGGGATTTTAAACGAAATATTTTTTCACTGACGCCTTTTAAGTCAACAAAGTCAATTTTTCGCCCGCTTTTTCCGGCAACGGACTTGCTTGTTTCCGGGGCCACAATGGCTTCTTCCTGAATGGTGTTCCATTTACCGCAAGCTTCACACTTGCCCGCCCATTTGGCATAGACAGCACCACATTCTTGGCAAACAAATTGAGTTGTTGCTTTTGCCATCTTTATTCCCTCACGGACATATTGATCGGACCTGTCGCAGAGCCGGTAATAAATTGTTTAACATAAGGATTTGTTGTCTTTTCTATTTCTTTAACTGTTCCAATCCAAATGATTTTGCCTTCATAAAGCATTGCTATACGGTCGGCAATTTTACGGGCGGAAGCCATGTCATGCGTAATTGTCAGTGCCGTTGCACCCAATTTTTTAACGCAAGAAACAATCAAATCGTTGATAACATCGGACATAATCGGATCCAATCCGGTTGTCGGTTCATCAAAGAAAATAATTTGCGGATTTGTTGCAATAGCACGCGCCAATCCGACACGCTTTTTCATACCGCCGGACAAATCGGCTGGGTACATATCGGCAACATCTTTTTTTAATCCGACTTGTCTTAATTTTTCAATAGCAATAGCTTTGGCTTGTTTTTTATCCATTTTTTGCCCTTGCATTAAACCGAAAGCCACATTTTCCCAAACACTCATACTGTCAAACAAAGCCGCCCCTTGAAACAACATACCGATTTGGCTGTTGATTTGTTCGCGGTCACGTGCAGTCATGTTCAAAATGTTTTGACCATCGATTTCAATAGCGCCTTTATCCGGTGCCAACAAACCCAAAATACATTTTAATGTGACGGACTTGCCGGTTCCCGATCCGCCGATGATGACCAAGGATTCACCTTTTTTTATTTCCAAATTCATACCATTTAGAACATTCTTTTTTCCAAAGGATTTATGAACGTCCATCATTTTAATTTTGGGCGTATTGCCTTTGACTAAAACTCTTTTTTTTGATCTTTTGAAAAATGAAAACATAGACAATTCCTTTTATGTTTGGAAGAAAATTTCCGTGATTATATAGTTAAAAATCAAAATCAAAATGGAAGATGATACAACGGCGTTTGTTGTCGCGGCACCAACGCCTTGTGCACCGCCTTTTGAATAAAAACCGTTATAGCAACCCATTAAAGCAATAATAAATCCGAACACGGCCGCTTTAACCAAACCGGAAATAACGTCCATCGGTTGCATAAAGTTCCATGTGTTGACCAAATAAGAAGTCGCATTGAAATCCAATTTATAGACGCCGATTAAATAACCGCCGCAAATACCCAACACATCACCGATTAAAACCAAAATAGGCAACATCAACAATCCGGCGATGATACGGGGGGAAATTAAATACTTAAAAGGATTTGTCGATAAAGTGGACAGGGCGTCAATTTGTTCCGTAACGCGCATTGTTCCCAATTCTGCCGCCATAGCCGCACCGATTCGTCCGGCAACCATCAAGCCTGCCATAACGGGCGCCAATTCACGTGTAACGGCAATCCATACAACCATGGAAACAGCACCTTCCGCTGAAACACGTGCAAAACCGGTGTATGTTTGCAGTGCAATAACCATACCGGCGAAAGTCGTTGTCAACGCAACAACGGGAAGAGAATAAAAGCCGATTTCCAAAAATTGTAAAAGCAACTGTTTAAAATAAAACGGTGGCGTAATACAACTGCACAACGTTTTGAAAGTAAAAATACCCAAACGTCCGGCGGCTTCGAAAAAGTTAATAAAGACACGTCCAATCAATCGTACGAATTCCATTTTTTCATATCCTCTTTCAATGTTTGTGTTTGGAGTATAGATGACTTTTAATTTTTTGACAATAAAAAAAAGTAAAATTTAATGAAAAAGGTATTGACACAAAAAAAGAACTAATGTAGAACAAAAGTAGAATATTTGATGAAAGGATGAATATAATGCTGACAAAAAAACAACATCAATTGCTTTTGTTTATCTCTGAAAGAATTGAAAAACAGGGCGTTTCTCCGTCTTATGACGAAATGCGCGAAGCTTTACAATTAAAATCAAAATCCGGTATTTTCAGATTATTGAGTGCGTTGGAAGAACGGGGATTTATTCGCCGGTTGCCTCATCGTGCAAGGGCGTTGGACGTGTTGAAATTACCGCAAGCAAAAGTGGTGCCTATTTCAAATCCGATTGTTGAATCCGCGCCGGTTGCCGAAGAAATGGAAATTCCTTTGTATGGTAAGATTGCCGCCGGTACGCCGATTGAGGCGGTTCGTGATATGGAAACACGTATTCCCGTGCCTTTGTCACTGATGGGGCGTGGCGAACATTATGCTTTGAAGATAGAAGGGGATTCTATGATTGATGTCGGCATTATGGACGGCGACACCGTTATTATTCAACGGGCGGATACGGCTGAAAACGGGGAAATTGTTGTTGCTTTGGTTGACGGGTTGGAAGTTACGTTAAAACGTTTCCGCAGACAAGGTTCTTCCATTGCGTTGGAACCGGAAAATCCGGCATATCAAACACGTATTTTGCCGGCTTCCCGTGTTCGGGTTCAAGGAAAATTGGTTGCTTTGATGCGCCGGTATTAAAAAAGAGCTTTTTTCTTTGCTAAATTTTTTATTTCTGTTATAGTTTGGGGAAAAGGAAAACAAATGATTGCAAAATTGACCGGAATTTTAGACAGCCTTTATGACGGCTTTTTGATACTGGACGTGGGCGGAGTCGGTTACCGCGTATTTTGTTCCAACAGAACATTATCTATGATGCCCGGAAAGGGAATGGCTTGTTCCCTTTTAATAGAAACGCAAGTGCGTGAGGATCACATTCACTTGTTTGGTTTTGCCGATGCACCGGAAAAAGAATGGTTCAATGTTTTGAATAATGTGCAGGGTGTGGGGGCAAAAGTTGCTTTGGCTATCTTGTCCGCTTTGTCACCAAATGATTTGTCGTTGGCCGTTGCGACCGGTGATTCAAAGGCTTTTACACGGGCAAGCGGTGTCGGTCCCAAATTGGCAACGCGTTTAATTACCGAATTAAAGGGAAAAGATGTAACAACGGGTGTTGTTTTGAATATTCCTTCCACTTTATCGGACGGCGCAAATACATCAAGTGTGGTGCAAGATGCTATTTCCGCTTTGGTGAATTTGGGTTACGGACGCAGTGAAGCCGGAATGGTTGTTGGCAATATATATCAGAATAATGAAAACGCAAATGTTTCGGACTTAATTCGTTTGTCATTGAAAGAGATAGGTAAAAAGAATGGTTGATGAAAGAATTATTACCCCAAAACGTCAATCGGGTGAAGAAGAGTTTAATACTTCCATTCGTCCGCAAAATTTGGGCGAATTTATCGGACAAAAGCAAGCTTGTGATAATTTGCGTGTTTTTATTGCGGCCGCAAAGGAACGGGGGGATTCTTTGGATCACGTTTTGTTGGCCGGTCCTCCGGGATTGGGGAAAACGACTTTGGCACAAATTATTGCCAAAGAATTGGGTGTTGGTTTTCGCCCATCTTCCGGTCCTATGATTTCAAAAGCAGGGGATTTGGCGGCTATTTTAACAAATTTGGAACCGCATGACGTTTTATTTATCGATGAAATTCATCGTTTGAATTCGACTATTGAAGAAGTGCTTTATTCGGCAATGGAAGATTTCCAATTGGATTTGGTTATCGGGGAAGGGCCTGCGGCTCGTTCCGTTCGTATTGACTTGCCACCATTTACATTGGTGGGGGCCACAACCAGAACCGGATTATTGACAACTCCGTTAAGGGACCGGTTTGGTATTCCCATTCGGTTGAATTTCTATAATGTCGAAGATTTACAAAAAATTGTGACGCGTGCCGCATTGTTGTTGGGAATAGCAATTACCCCCGATGGTGCGCATGAAATTGCCCGCCGGTCACGTGGAACGCCGCGTGTAGCCGGTCGATTGCTTCGCCGTGTGCGTGATTTTGCCATTGTTGCGGGGAAAAAGGAAATTGATGCCGATATTGCCGATACGTCTTTGAAACAATTAGATGTTGATAAAATGGGTTTGGATATGATGGATCGGCGTTATTTGCGTTGTATTGCCGAAAAATATAACGGCGGTCCGGTCGGTGCCGATACTTTGTCGGCGGCGTTATCGGAAGAACGCGATACAATCGAAGAAGTAATCGAACCTTATTTGATGCAGGAAGGATTGGTGCAAAGAACTCCGCGCGGTCGTGTTTTAACGGCTTTCGGGTTTAATCAAATCGGATTAAAAGCGCCGGCCGTATCGCAAACATTATTTGATGAATTGGAAAGTTAAAATGCCTCACACATTTGATTTGCGCGTTTATTATGAAGATACAGATGCCGGTGGCATTGTTTACCACGCTAATTATTTGTGCTTTGCTGAACGGGCAAGGACGGAATTTTTGCATAAGTTGGGCTTTTCCAATCATAAGATGTTGTCCGAAGATATCGGAATTGTTGTCAGCCATTTGGAAATCGATTATAAACAACCGGCGTATTTGGAAGATAAATTGACGGTTGAAACTTCTGTTTTGAAAATGGGGGCGGCAACAATGCTTTTAAAGCAGGATATTAAAAGAAAAGATGATTTAATTGCCAGCTTGAAAGTTTCCGTTGTCTTTATAAAAGTATCGGAAAAAAAGCCAATCCGTATTCCCGAAGCTTTTCGAAATCTGGTTGACGTACAGAGTTAAGAATTGACATTTGTCTAATTTTATGGTAAAACAGCCGTTTTAGAGGTGTTTACTAACTATAAAAAGGATGAAATGATGTACGACTTAGACTTTTATGAAACAGATTCTGTATATGATTCAGAATATATGACCCTGGCTGGTGAGTGGGAAGATGCTTGGAATGACGTTCCTTGGGATTTTGCATCTCACGAAGATGTTTTGGGTTGTGTAGAAGTTAAAATCAGAGATAAATATAATGTAAATATGCGGGATAAAAATAACAGAACGCCATTGCTTCTTGCCGCAAAATATAATCATGAAGGCGCATTGGCCTGTATAATGACAGTGGATAAGAATTTGGAAGTTATGGATTATGATGGAAAAACGGCTTTAATGTATTGCGCCGAAAACGGAAGTGAAGCATCTGTCAAACTGTTATTGAGTTCCTTTGTTGAAGTTGATACCATGGATCCTTATGGTAAAACGGCTTTGTTCCTTAGTGTCGAAAACAATCATCCCGAAGTTGCTCGAATTTTGATGAATATGCATCCGAACCTTGACGTTCAAGATCAATATAAAGGAGACACGGCTTTGATGAAAGCGGTTGAAAATGAAGATATTCAATTGGTTGGGGACTTGATAAATGCAGGGGCTTCTTTGAACCTTCGAAACTATAACGGCGAAACGGCTTTGTTAAAGGCTACTGCTATCGGGAAAAAGTTTATCATGCGCAAATTGTTGGAGGCCGGTGCGGATATGAATATAAAAGATATAAAAGGTAAAACACCGATGACGGTGGCAGTGGAAATGGAAGACTGGGAACTTGTTGAAGAATTGGAACGTTATATTCCAAAAGAAAAACAACAAGATTCATCGATTGAAAAATTATGCAATCATAAAACGATTTGCCCGGTAATGGCGGCTTTAACACGTCAAAGAACAAGCTAAAATAAAACCCTTTTGGTTGCTTTTAATTCACCCTTGACGAAAGTTGAGGGTGTTTTTTTGCACTTTTGCTGAAAAAAGTTTTAAAAAGTGCTTGACAAGTTCTTTATTTTATGAAATAATGGCTCCACTTTCCAAGGCGGTGAAGGTATTAAAAACCTTCCTAACGTCTTGTTCTTAAGGGTTCCGAACGGGTGGGCAGAGTTTCCATTTTCGATTCGGGGCAGGTTCTTTTAGCTGCTCGAAATGGTTGCTAAAAGGTTTTTTTATTATTATAAAGGACGTTTAAATCGTTTCGAGTACACTAGGTAAGGTAGAAAAAATGGATAATCAAAATATCAGAATTCGCTTAAAAGCATTCGATCACAGGTTGTTAGATCAATCAACCCGTGAAATCGTCAATACGGCGAAAAGAACTGGTGCTGAAGTAAAAGGCCCAATTCCATTGCCGACACGTATTGAAAAGTTTACAGTGAACCGTTCTCCGCACGTTGACAAAAAATCGCGTGAACAGTTCGAAATTCGTACACACAAACGTGTGTTAGACATTGTTAATCCAACTCCGCAGACAGTTGATGCTTTGATGAAACTTGACTTGTCAGCCGGCGTTGATGTTGAAATTAAGTTATAAGGAGCCGATTATGCGTTCAGGTATTATTGCACAAAAAGTCGGCATGACACGCTTGTTCACAGCAGAAGGAAATCATGTTCCTGTAACTGTTTTGAAAGTGGACAATTGTGAAGTTGTCGGTGTTCGTTCTTTGGAAAAAGACGGTTATGTTGCTTTGCAAGTCGGTGCTGGTAAAGCTAAAGAAAAAAATACAGCTAAGCCACAACGTGTTGCTTTCGCAAAAGCAAATGTTGCTCCAAAGAAAAAAGTTGTAGAATTCCGTGTTTCTGACGATTGCGTTGTTCCAGTCGGCAGCGAATTCAGTGTAAATCACTTTGTTAAAGGTCAATTCGTTGATGTAACAGGTACTTCCATCGGTAAAGGTTTTGCCGGTGTAATGAAACGTTGGAACTTCAGCGGTGACTGTGCTTCTCATGGTGTTTCCTTGACACACCGTTCCGGTGGTTCAACCGGTCAATGCCAAGATCCGGGTAAAGTTTTCAAAAACAAAAAGATGCCTGGTCACATGGGTGCAGAAAAAGTAACCGTTCAAAACTTGGAAGTCGTTGAATTAGACGAAAGCAAAGGTTTGATTATGGTTAAAGGTGCCGTTCACGGATTTGATGGGAATGTTGTTATTGTTAAAGATGCTGTAAAACGTGCATTACATAAAGATGCACCGATTCCGGCCGGTTTGAAAGTAAAGGAAGCTGCCAAAGTTGCAGAACCTGTTGCTGAAGAAAAACCAGCGGAAGCTCCAGCTGAAGAAGTAAAGGAATAACGGACGATGAAATACGACGTTATCAATTTAGAAAATAAGAAAGTAGATTCAATCGACTTGTTGGATACCATTTTCGGTGTCGAAGTCAGACCTGATATTCTTTCCCGCGTTGTGGATTGGCAATTGGCAAAACGCCGCGCCGGTACACATTCGGTTAAAAATTTAAGTACAATTTCCGGTACAACGAAAAAACCGTTCCGCCAAAAAGGTCGCGGTACAGCTCGTCAAGGTACATTACGTGCCCCGGAATTCAGACACGGTGCGGTTGCTTTTGGTCCGGTCGTTCGTTCTCACGAATATGACTTGAACAAAAAAATCCGTAAATTGGGTTTGAAATGTGCTTTATCAGCCAAAGTTAAAGACGGTAAGCTCTTTATTTTGGATGAAGCCAAAGCAGCAACTCCAAAAACAAAAGATTTAAAGAATGCTTTTGATAAATTGGGTTGGACATCTGCTTTGATTTTAGGTGGTGCTAAATTGGACGATAATTTCGCCATGGCATCAGGAAATATTGTCGGCATTGATGTTCTTGCAGATGCAGGTGCCAATGTCTATGACATTCTCC
>JAGBRF010000113.1 GCA_017632555.1 Alphaproteobacteria bacterium
ATACATTTTAAACCCGTTCAGCAACTTAATTTATCATTATTTGGATTTCAAACGTCATTATCAGGATTTACAACAAAAAATCGCCAATCATACAACAGAACCGTTTTCGATAATTACTTCCAAATTGCCGGAAAATCAAAAGCAAACGTATGTCATTATAATCGGGGAAAGCGCAAACAAAATGCACTTTTCTTGCTATGGTTATCCGCGTCAAACTTGTGAATTTACAGATGCATTTGCGGACCATATATTATCATTTTCGAATGTTCGTTCACAATTTGCACAAACTATGCCATCTTTGGAAAAAGCCATTTCTTTTGCAGACAACGAACATCCCGATTTGGTGTATACAAAAGGTTCTTTGATTGATTATTTCAAACAAGCCGGTTTTAAAACATATTGGTTATCCAATCAATATGCGTTAGATGACACCATTATCACCGCTATGACATCGCACGCCGATTACAATAAATGCTTTAATTACAGCGGTATGAAGCGTTTTGAAAAGGCCGGCATTGACGGAGATTTATTGCCCGATATTCAAAAAATTATTCATAATGATGACACTAAGAAAGTTATTTTTATCCATTTAATCGGTTCTCATGCCGCTTACGTCAACCGCTATCCCGTTGAATTCAGGTATTTCAAAGACAAAATGCCGAACAAAAAATTATCCGATACAAACCATCAATTTTTGAATTCCTATGATGATTCTTTGCGTTATACCGATTGGGTTTTGGCGGAAATAATCAAATACTTGCAACAAGAAACATGTGTCAATTATATGCTGTATTTTTCGGATCACGGGGAAGATGTTTTCGACACGAACACCACCAAATTGTTGGGCCATTCGGAATTAGCAAATGAGCCGATGACGTCCATTCCTTTACGTTTATGGATGTCAGATGCGTTGGAAAAAGCCCGGCCCGATATTCGCCAACGTGCCACGCATTTGGATAAACCATATAAATTGGAAGACGTGATTCACTTTATATTGGATATTTCTTCGCTTGAAAATAAAGATTACGACCCGTCAAAAAGCTTGTTGGATTAGCATTTTTCCACAAACAGCGTACAATACGATTTATATTTGAAAGGATATGAATATGGACTTTGAAGCAGAAATCAAAAAAATTCAAGCACGCAACAAAAAAGTTGAATTAGATAAAGCTTGGGAAACCAGCAACACAAGGAAAATCAGCATTGCCGTTTTAACATACTTTGTGATGGTGCTGGTTATGTATTCGTTGGGAATGGCGGATCCGTTTATCGGTGCAATTATCCCGACACTTGGCTTTACATTGTCCACGCTTGGAATGAATTTCCTGAAAACCCTGTGGATTAAGGGGCAAAAATAATCCTGACTTACTTGACAATATAGCACCCTATTCAAACCTTAATTTAAGCTTATTAACAAAAAGTTGAGAAAATACTTGACAATTTATCAAATTTGTGATTTAATAGGTGCTTACGACCCAATTTTAAGAAACTGTGGGGTTCTTGAATATACTAAATATAAGAAAAGGAATATGATATGAAAAATTCAAAAACAACCATTCGCGAATTAACCGCAAAATACAAGTCTGTATTGAAAAAGTGCGCATTTTTAAACGCTATCGGTATTTTGGCTTTTGCCGGCGTTGCAAATGCAACAGAAACAATGACAAACATCCCTTATGATTATCCATCTGAATCTTCAACAAGAATGGAGACAGTTTGGACAGTTACAGGAAATGATCCGGCTTTTCCGCTTGTCAATATGTCAAGCAACCCGATTATCAACATCGGAACAAACACCGAAACAGCAACTGTCACAGACAGTGGCAGTCTTTCTTTGATAAACATTGCACAATTAAACGTTAGTGCCGGTTCATCTTTGACTTTCGCAGGAAGTTTGACAAATGAAGGAAAAACTTTCTATGCCGGCGATGTCGGTTTGGATTATGACGGACCAAGATATATCCAAATTTATACAAAAGAAGGTGTTGATACCAGAGATGAAAATGCTTATGCAATCAACAACTTTGGTACAATCACAGCGTCAGAAATCAGAAATAAAGAAACTATCATCAACTATGTCGGTTCTGTTATAAACGGTAATGTTTACAATATATTGACAGTTGATATCAACGGAAATCCGTTGAATATGCCGACAATTGAAAACCGTGGCACAATCAATGGTAATGTTGTAAACTCCGGCAAATTTTTCAGTGGCGGAATGATCAATGGTGATGTTTCAAACACAGGAACTTTGACGGTTGCTTTGGGTAACATCAACGGAACTATTGACAATGGTAATGGTACATTGAACACATGGGGTACATTGGACAGAGATTTAAACGGAACCGTTGAATTTATAGCTGCAACGACTTTGAATGCCGGTGATGCTTATTCATTAAACGGTGTTGCTACAAACTCTGATATCCTTACAGTCAATGGTGATTTAACTGTCAGCAATGCTTATTCCAGTTTTTCAAACTATGGCACATTGACAATTGCTGCTCCGGCTTCTGTTACCAGCAACATTTTGAACACAGGTATTATCAACAACTATGGTGCTATCAACGGAAACGTAACAAACCAAACAAATTCCATATTGAACACCGAATTAAGTTCAGTAAGCGGTAAAATTTATAACTATGGTACGTTGAACACTTGGGGTACATTGACCCAAACAGATTTCAATAACAAATTGGCTGATTCAGCTGATAAAACATTGAATTTGATTAATACTTCCAACTTGGCTTCAAATTTGAATGCTCAAGCCATCAATTTGTCATCAACGTTGAATACAAACGCATATGAATTGAAATCCACTGCTCTTTATATTCAACAAGAAGGCAGATTAAACGTAGCAACAGGCGGAAAGTTCAATGGTGTAATTACAACAAATGCCGGTTCTATCAACAATGCCGGTACAATGGTTGGTACAATTACAAACAATAACGAACTCATAAACACCGGTTCTATCAAAAAAACAAGCGGTGTCAATACGATTATCACAAATAACGGTAACTTGACAAACAACGGAAAGATTGAAAATGCCACTTTAACAAATACCGGCATTCTTTACAATCAAACTGCTTCAACAACAGGTACCGGTATCGCAGATACTGACATCACTAACAACGGAATGTTGGTGAACAGCGGTAAAATTATCAACACAGTGACAAATGATACTGCTGCAAACCCGGCCGTTTCTAACACTCATACTTTGATGAACTATGGCTATATTCAAGCCAAAAACTTCACCAATAACGGTATTATTCATAACTTGGGTGTTATGGGTGATAACATTACCGAAGACGGAACGATTGCATCCAATTACAGTAAGTTCCAAAATAACAGCGTTGTTTACAACAACCGCATTATCAAAGCAGACAGCGTCATCAACGATGGAACTATTGAAAACTATAATATGGTGAATGCAAGAGTTTTAACAAACAATGGTGCTTTACGTAATGAAAACGTACTTGGTGCACCCGGAGACGTTATCAGAGTATTCAACTACAATTCTCTTTATAACGGCGGAACAATTTACGGTGATGTTATAAACTATGCCGGCGCTGAAATGACAAGCCCGATTTTCACAATTTCCGGTACATTGACAAATAACGGAACATTGAATACTTGGGGCAGATTGGAAAGCGTAAATCCGATTTCTTTGGGTGGTACAACAAACTTGATTTATGATTCATCTTTAAAGAAAAACGCCACAATGGGTACAGTCAATGTTAAAAATGGCGTTACATTGGATTTGGAAACAAATAAGTTGACAGCTCATTCCTTTAATATAGAAGCAAATTCTGTTGTCAAACTCAATGTAAAATCAAAAGATGAATACGGTTCTGTTCAAGCTACAAATTACAGCTATTCCACATTTGGTACAAAGGTATCTTTTGTGTTGGATAGAGGCATATTGACAGAAGGAAAAACAATTACCCTTCCCGTCTTTATGAATGAAAGCGGAGATCCGATAAACCTGAATCTTGCTTCAATTGAAAACAACCGTTATTCAGTTACGAAAGAAGATAATGGTGCTTATACAATTTCCTATGCTCCGTCATCCAGTGGCAAAATTATTGCTTACGGTGGTGATCAAAACGTCATCAGAGCAACATCTGCTTGGTTAGATGAAGAAGACATGCCGGAAAATACAAAAGCAGAAGAAATACAAAAAACATTGAATACATTGAACCAAACAGATATGGCTTCTTATGTCAAAGCTGTTCGTTCTTTGATGCCGGAAACAGCTCCTGTTGCTTATACATTGGCAAATTTGATCAACAACAAACTTGCTGAAGCGGCAGAAGGACGCTTTATGTCCCGCAGAACAGTCCAAACAATCAGAGAACAAAGAATTGTCCGTGGTCGTAACAGCGGTGACGTTGTTATCCCAAGAACAACCGGTTCTATTTGGGCAAAAGGTTTGTATAACAAAACAAAATTGGATACAAAACTTGGCTTTGATGCAAAAGTTGATGGTGTTGCAGTCGGTATTGATGGAAAGACCAATGATTATTTGACACTCGGTGTCGGTTATGCTTACACAGGTGCTGATGTCGATTCAAAAAGTCGTGAAACAGATGTTACCACACATACCGGTATGCTTTATGGTGAATATGCAAACGGACAATGCTTCATGAATGGTGTCGTCAGTTACAGCCGTTCCGAATATGAAGAAGATAAAGACGTTGCAGAAACCAGTGCTGATACAAAATACACATCAGACGTTGCTTACGGACGTGTTATGGGTGGATTCCATATTCCTGTTGATTACTTCATCTTCACACCGGAAACCGGTTTAAGATACTTGTGGATCAAGATGAATGGTTACACAGACAGCGATGGTCAAGAAATTGCTGATGAAAGCACTTCCAGCTTGACCGGTGTTGTCGGATTGCGTGTCGCAGCTAAAACAAAATTGATCGGATTGGATCAAGTTATGTTCTGGCCGGAAGTTGCCGTTCGTGGAACTTATGACATTGTCGATGCAGACAACAACGTTACCGTCAGCTTACCAAATAACAGCTCTTATGTTGTAGAAGGCGAAAAATTAAAACGTTTCGGCAT
>JAGBRF010000114.1 GCA_017632555.1 Alphaproteobacteria bacterium
ATTTTAAAGCAAATCTTTTTTCAAAGTCGTCAGTTTGGCTTCTTCTTGCATAATTTGTTCATGATAATGGTCGACAAGATGTTTCATCTTGGCTAAAAAACCGCTTTCTATGGCGGAAAACGTTCCCCATAAAGCGATAACGGAAACGATTATTGTAAAAAACGCTTCCAATATATCCATTTTATCTTTAAAAGTCAGTTGTTTCCAATCGTTACGAAAAGACATTTTACTCCCCCTGCCCTTTAAATAGAAAAACAGAAGCCATTTTTCAATGACTTCTGTTTGTATTTGCATAAAATGCGATTAAAAGATTTTACCGTCCGCCGTTTAATTGGCTCATTTTTTTCTTTAATGCGGCTTTTCTTTTTGAATTTTCAAAAAAAGATTCAACTGTTTCTCTGAACGGCATAGAAATCGGTGCCGTCCGCATCCATTTTTCGACACCGTCCATGGATACTTTGTATTGCATAAGTTTTTCAACGGAATTTAATGCTTCACCACTGATGGCCCACATCATTGCCGACCAACCGCCGTTGTCTTTAAGGTCCAAATTTGCACCGTGTTTTTTCAATTCATATATCATTATCGGGTTATCATTTATTGCCGCACAAATTGTTGCCGTCATTCCGTCTTTGTCTTGATTGTTCGGTTCAGCTTTTTCTTGCAACAATCGTCTGACCATAGAAGTATTGTTCAACGATGCGGCTCTGATTAAAGCGGTTCGATTCCATCTGTTTTTGACGTTAAGATCCTGAGGACATTTCAAAACCTGCTCAAAGACATTCAAATTTTCGTTTTTTATTGCGTGCATTAAAAGTGTGTTACCGTCATCATCAACGGTATCCATTTTGGCGCCTTGATCAATCAAATCACTTATTTTCTTCATGATGATTTCATCATCAGACAACCAATCTATCGTACCCCAAGTATTATCCCAATCACTCATAAAAAAACCTTTCAACTGTTCAACATATCTATTATTCTACGTTTTTTTATGTTTTTTGTCAATAAATTTTTTATGAATACGGCAATAAAAAAGCGCCCTTTCGGACGCTTTTCAGTTTCTTATTTAACAACGATATTCAACAATCGTTTCGGTACGTAAATGACCTTTACAATTTGCTTATCCTTTATGAAATCTTGAACACGACTTTCTTGTTTTGCTATGTTCAAAACTTCGTCTTGACCGGCATCAACCGGCACTTTGATATTAGCACGTTTTTTGCCCATAATCTGAACAACGACTTCAATTTCATTTTCCACCAATTGTGCAGCGTCATAAGTCGGCCATTTTGCATAGGCCAAAGATTCATTATGCCCTAAACGTTGCCATAATTCTTCACCTATATGCGGCGCAATCGGAGAAAGAAGCAAAACAAATGCTTCCATAACGGATCTGTTTACTTTTTGTACCTTGTAGATAGCGTTTGTCAATTCCATCAATTTAGCAATAGCGGTGTTGAATGACATTTTTTCCATATCTTCCGAAACACCCTTGATGACCTTTTGAGCAAACTTGTCAACTTCAGCATCACCGCCTTGATCAACTATTCTGTCGGACAATTTATCGTTTTCATCGATAAACATACCCCAAACACGTTTAACAAAACGATATGCGCCGTTGATACCTTCGTCAGTCCATGGTTTTTCCGCAGAAACCGGTCCCATAAACATTTCATAAAGACGCAAAGAGTCCGCACCATACTGTTTAGCAACATCATCCGGATTTGCAACGTTGTATCTGGACTTTGACATTTTTTCAACTTGAGTATTTACACGAACACCGGTTGCTTTTACAAACCATTCTTGTCCTTTACGTTCAACTTCACTTGGATGATAATATTTGCCATTATCATCTTTATAAGAGTAAGCCGTAATCATACCCGGATTGTATAACTTTTTAAACGGTTCTTTTGTTGAAACCAAACCGGCATCAAACAATACCTTATACCAGAAACGAGAATACAACAAATGCAATACGGCATGTTCCGCACCACCGATGTAATAATCGACAGGCATCCAATAATTTTCAGCTTCCTTGCTCCATGCTTCTTTATCGTTGTGTGCATCACAATAACGCAAGAAATACCAACATGAACCGGCCCATTGAGGCATTGTATTCAAGTCACGTGTTGCGGCCATTCCAGTTTCTTCATCAACCGTATTGACCCAATCCGTTGCTTTTGACAAAGGCGGTTGGCCATCTTTTGACGGACTGAAATCAGTCATTGGAGGTAATACCAATGGTAAATCTTTTGTCGGTATAGTTTTAATTGAACCATCTGCCAAATGTATGATAGGGAACGGTTCACCCCAATAACGTTGACGAGAAAACAACCAGTCACGCAATTTATAGTTGACAGTCCCCTTTCCAAAGCCTTTTTCTTCCAACCATTCAATCATTTTCTTTTTAGATTCGGCAACGTGTAATCCGTTCAAAAATCCGGAATTTACCAAAGCACCATCGCCTTCCCAAGCGGCTTTTGACAAATCAAAATCAGCCGGGCATTGAATGACTTCGATAATCGGCAAATCGAACTTTTTAGCGAAATCATAGTCGCGTTGATCATGTGCCGGAACCGCCATAATCGCACCATATCCGTAATCACCTAAAACGTAATCGGCAATATAAATCGGAATTTTGCGACCATCAACCGGATTGATAGCATAAGCACCGGTAAAAGCACCGGTTTTTTCTTTGGAATCCGCCAATCTGTCTTGTGCTGATTTTTTAGCCGTTTCAGCAACATATTGTTCAACAGCAGCACGTTGTGCATCTGTCGTAATTTCTTTAACCAAAGAATGTTCCGGAGCCAATACGCAATAGGTTGCTCCAAACAAAGTGTCAGGACGTGTTGTATAGACGGTAAATTCAACAGGTTTGTCTGCTAC
>JAGBRF010000115.1 GCA_017632555.1 Alphaproteobacteria bacterium
CCTGCTTTTTTCATAGATTGAATAATTTTACCAGGCATAGCTCCGATATATGTACGCCTATGACCGCGAATTTCCGCTTCATCGCGCATACCGCCCAAAGAAGCACGTACAAAATGTCTATTGGTAGCCCGTGCAATTGATTTCCCTAATGATGTTTTTCCCACTCCAGGAGGGCCTACTAAACACAGAATCGGTGCTTTCAAGTGTTTGGAACGCGATTGTACAGCCAAATATTCCACAATACGTTCTTTCACTTTTTCCAATCCGTAATGATCTTCTTCCAAAATTTCGATGGCTTTACTCAAATCCTTATTCAGTTTTGTTTTTTTATCCCACGGCAAATCAAGCAGCCAATCAAGATAGTTGCGAATAATCGAACTTTCTGGAGAAGAATTTCCCATACCACGCAGTTTTTTTAGTTCAGACAATGCTTTATCACGTGCTTATTTAGACAATTTTATAGAATTTATACGCCGTAAATAATCACTAAATTCATCGCTCTCGTCACCGTTATTTAATTCTTTTTGAATAGCCTTCATTTGCTCGTTCAAATAATATTCTTTTTGGCTTTTTTCCATTTGGGTTTTAACGCGTTTGCGGATTTTCTTTTCCACTTGCAAAACGTTGATTTCTTTTTCCATCAACGTAAATAAAGTTTCCAATCGTTCAATCAAAGAACGTGTTTCCAATAACTTTTGCTTTTCGTTGATTTTCAAATTCAAATGAGATGAAACGGCATCAGCCAATTTTGACGGATCTTGCAATTGAGAAACTGTTGCCCAAGCTTCCGGCGGTAAACGGCGGTTTAATGTGGCATATAATTCGAATTGTTCTGCAACGGAACGGGTCAAAGCTTCTAATTCTTCGGTTTCTTGAACATCGCATTCAACTTCTTTTGCATAAACTTCCAAGAACGGTTCTTCGGCAATGAAATGCGTAATTTCGGCACGTTTTGAACCTTCTACCAAAATTTTAACAGTTCCGTCCGGCAAACGCAACATTTGCAAAACCGTTGCCAACGTACCGATTTTATGCAAATCCTTTGCAGTCGGATCGTCAATGTTGGGATCTGTTTGTGTCACCAATAAAATTTCTTTATTATCGGATAAAATGCTGTCTAATGCATGTACGGATTTTTCACGTCCGACAAACAATGGAACAACCATGTGTGGAAATAAAACAATGTCACGCAAAGGCAAAACAGGGTATACTTTACCCAACTTTTTGTTTTCTTGTTCGTTTTCTTTTAAATCTTTTTTCGTTCTTGACACAGTACTCTCCCGTTTTTAACTGGCATTTTTTTCCGGTTCTGCATAAATCAACAAAGGTTCAGCATCACCTTTTACAACTTTTTCATTGATAACAACTTCTGTCAGATTGTGCATAGAAGATAAATCATACATCAAATCCAACAATAAATTTTCCATAATAGAAAGTAATCCGCGCGCGCCCGTTTTGCGTTCCAAAGCTTTTTTGGCAATTGCTTGGCAAGCTTCTTTCGTAAATGTCAATTTGACATCTTCCATTTTGAATAAGCTTTGATATTGTTTAACCAAAGCGTTTTTGGGTTCTGTCAAAATCTTGATTAAAGCTTTTTCATCCAAGTCATCTAATGTGGCGATAACCGGCAAACGTCCGACAAATTCAGGAATTAAGCCGAACTTTAACAAATCTTCCGGCTCTAATTTGGACAATAATTCACCTGTTGTCTTTTCGTCTTTGTCATGAACGACGGCGCCAAATCCGATAGAAGATTTTTCCGTCCTGCGTTCGATCATTTTATCCAGTCCCGCAAAAGCACCACCGCAAATGAACAAAATGTTGCTGGTATCGACTTGAATAAATTCTTGTTGCGGGTGTTTACGTCCACCTTGTGGCGGAACAGATGCAATCGTTCCTTCCATCAACTTTAACAGTGCTTGTTGCACACCTTCGCCGGAAACGTCACGCGTGATGGACGGGCCATCATTTTTGCGTGAAATTTTATCGATTTCGTCAATATACACAATACCGCGTTGAGCTTTTTCAACATCATAGTCCGCATTTTGCAATAATTTTAAGATAATGTTTTCAACGTCTTCACCGACATAACCGGCCTCCGTCAAAGTCGTTGCATCAGCAATGGCAAACGGCACATTCAAAATTTTGGCCAACGTGCGTGCCAAATATGTTTTACCGCAACCGGTTGCACCCACCAACAAAATGTTGGATTTGTTGATTTCAACATCATCTTCCGTTTTATTAAACAAGCGTTTGTAGTGATTATAAACCGCAACGGACAAAACTTTTTTGGCTTTTTCCTGACCAATAACGTAATTGTCCAAGAATTTTTTGATTTCGTGCGGATTGGTCAGTTTGAATTCTTCGTCTTTATGTTCCGTATCTGCATTTGCGGATTCTTCAGCTATAATTTTCGCACACAAGTCAACACATTCATCGCAAATAAAAACCGTTTGTGTATGTGCCCCGTTTTCATCGCCGTCAAACGATAACGTTCTGCCGGCAATCAATTTACGGACTTCGTTTTGTGTTTTATTACAAAAAGAGCAAACCAAATTTTTTTTACTGTCTTGTTTTTCTGTCATAGCTTTCACCTTATTTTAATACATACATAGGCAGTTTATCCCACAAATGCAAGAGGATGATTATTTTCTTGCTGTAATAATTTCATCAATCAAGCCGAACTTTAAGGCCTCTTCCGGGCTCATAAAATTATCGCGTTCCATGGCTTTTTCGACTGCATCTAATTTTTGTCCTGTTTGTTTGACATAAATTTGATTCAATCTGGCACGTAAATCCAAAATTTCTTTGGCATGGATTTCAATGTCGGCAGCTTGTCCTTGGAACCCGCCGGAAGGTTGATGAATCATAATGCGTGAGTTGGGCAGGGCAAAACGTCTGCCTTTTTCACCGCAACAAAGCAACAATGAACCCATCGAGCAAGCTTGTCCCATAACGATTGTGGATACAGGGCATTTGATGTAATTCATTGTGTCTAATATGGCCAAGCCCGATGTTACGACACCGCCCGGGGAATTGATGTAAAAAGCAATTTCCTTTTTGGGGTCTTCGGCTTCCAAAAACAACATTTGGGCGCAAATCAAGCTGGCAACATCATCATGAACTTGCCCCGTCAAAAAGATAATTCTTTCTTTTAACA
>JAGBRF010000116.1 GCA_017632555.1 Alphaproteobacteria bacterium
AAACCGTCACGAAAAGCCGTACATAAAATTTCAATTTTCTTTCTTGTCATTTATTTGCCCCCTTCTTCAAAGTAACTGCCACTATTGCCGCAATTTCGGACAAATCATCATCGGATTTTCCAATCAGATACGACATCAATTGCACCGTCCACATCAACAAAAACAGGAAAAAGAAAACAGCCCCCATTCCGACTATTGTAACCCATGCACTGTACAGCAGCATTTTTATCCCCTTTTTAATTACTTTATCATAAAGATATTGTTAGCACCTTTATTGAATTTGTGCAACTAAAAAGCAAAAATATTATAAAAAAATAGTAAGCGATAAATAAAGGAACTAAACTTTTGTATTCACTTTACTGCTTTTCAAAGCTTCCGTCAGTTTTTCATAGCTCATAACATGCTTTATCGGACCCAAACAAGCCAATGTCGGTTTGCCCGAAAAAATTGTTTGCGCCGTTTGAACCAACATTTTTTCATCGACAGCGTTGATGCGTTCAATAATTTCCTTGTTTTCAATAACTCTGTCATATATTGCCAAATGACGTGCATTGCTTTCAGCGCGTGCGGAAGTGCTTTCGCTTTTCATCAACACATGCGCACGTAGTTGAGCCTTGGCGCGTTCGATTTCTTCGGCTTTTAATGTTGAATCCACTTTTAATAGTTCATCGCAAACAACCGGCAATAATTCGGACACTTGCTTTTCGCCCGTTCCGGCAAAAATACCAAAGTTTCCACTGTCTTGATAAGATGAAGCAAATGCATAAATAGCATAAACCAAACCGCGTTTTTCACGAATTTCTTGGAACAAACGAGACGACATTCCGCCACCTAAAATCGTTGCCAATATGCTTTGAGCATAATAAAGTTTGTGACCGTAAGGCAAACCGTTAAAGCCCAAAATCAAATTGACTTGCTCGATTTTTTTGTTTTCTCTGTATTCGCCACCCGAGTAAGAAACCGGTTGCATTTTACGTCCGCCTTTTACCTTCAAAGACACCAAAAGCTTTTCAATTTCGCCCACCAAATAATCATGTTGGATATTACCGGCAGCAGAAACAACGACTCGTGGTGCCGTGTATTCATCGTGCATATAGGATAACAATGTTTCACGGCTGATGGATTTGACTTTTTCAGCTGTTCCTAAAATGGAACGACCAAACGATTGATTTGGGTAAGCAGTTGATTGATAGTATTCAAAAACGGCTTCATCGGGCGCATCATAAGTTTGTCCGATTTCTTGAATAACAACGCCCTTTTCACGTTCCAATTCTTCTTGAACCATTGTGGAATTTTGGAAAATATCTGATAAGATTGACAACGCCAAAGGCACATCTTGTTTCAACACTTTCACATAATAAGCCGTCACATCACGTGATGTATAAGCGTTGATAATACCGCCAACATCTTCGATTTGTTCGGCGATTTGAAGCGCCGTTCTGGACGTTGTACCTTTGAACGCCATGTGTTCCAATAAATGAGAAATCCCGTTTATGTTTTCTTCTTCGAATCTTGATCCGACAGAAACCCAAAATCCCAAAGAAACTGTTTCAACATCTTTCATCGTATCCGTAACAATTCGAATACCGGAATCTAATTTTGTAATCTTAATCATTTTCCATTCCTATAAAAAGAAAAACTGCCCCTGTTGAAAGGGGCAGTATAAAAAGTTTTTTTAATTAGTTACCCCAATTGGAAATCGCACGAACTTCACCCGGAGAAACTTCGTCTTCCATATCCAAAATAACAGGCACGCCCAACTTTAAGAATTTTTTGTTAGCAGGTCTTGCTTGTGGAGCTGAAGTATCTCGAATTACAGGAACGTTCGGAACATCAACACCGTTGATACGGATGTTTTGAACTTGTCCTTCGGCAACCGGAGCTTTTGTTTTTACAAAAACTTCAATCGGTGCAACTTCGTATTCTTTTACAACCTTTTCTTTGACGATTGTTTTGGGTTTAGGTGGCTTTCTGTTGCAACCGCATCCGGCATCTTTTTTACCGCCACAACCGCAACTTTTCTTGCAACCGCATCCGCAACCGGATTTTGTTTCATTTGCTCCGTTGGCCGGGTTAGCAAAACGCAACAAAGCGTATCCGGTTTGACCGCCCATGGAAACTTGACCGGCAGCAATTGTATAGTAGGCACCCAAAATACCATAATCGAAATCGATGTAGTCAATTTCGTAAGAAGCGTTTAACATTGTCACACCGTTTTCAGTAAAGTGGCATTCAAATCCCGGCGTTTCAATATCAATTTCATCAGATGAAAAAACGTTCATTTGATTCAAAGAAGCTTGACATACAGGGTATGTATCACCCACTTGGATGGCATAATCCCAAACAAATTTTTGTGCTGCCTTATTCGGTTCCGACTTTGCATCGATTGTCAATGCAGAAGGAATTTGAACGATTGTGTCCGTTGCACCGACTCTGGCTCTGAAAGCAATTGAGTCGTTCAAACAAACACGAACATTCGGATCTGCATCACAGAACAAAACACGTTGACCAACGTTATTTTTCAATAATGAACCCAACTTGTTATAAAGAAATTCACGCGTCATTGTATCACGTGCACTTTTGCATTGTTTCGATCTGCAAACAACGATAGCGTTATTACGCACAATCATCGGGTCTTGTTGTGTTTGAGCAAAAGCAGGAGCCGTTGCCAAAACACCCGCACAAACCGCCATAAAAAGTTTATTTTTAATCATATTACCACCTTGTTTTTTTATCCTTTCTTTTTTTTAAAACATTTTTATCTTTATTGCAACAACTTTTTTCATTTCCAACCACATAAATTGTTATGAAGAACCAACGCCGTTATACAAGCCGTTTCGGCTCTTAAAATCCTTCGCCCCAAATGAATGGAAACAGCATTCTTAAAATGAGCTAATTTTTCAATTTCCTGTTCGTCAAAACCGCCTTCCGGACCGACCAAATAAGCAACCTTTTCAGCCTTTTTCAAAGCGTCCCCTTGTCCGCGTTCATTCAAATAATATAAAATGCGATCCTTTTCCCAAGCGCCAAGCAAATTATCCAACGATACGGTTTCATTTATTTTTGGAACGGACAATCGTTCGCATTGTTCGGCGGCCTCCGTTGCTTGAAGACGCAGTTTATCCGGATTGATATGCCCCGCAACCGTTCTGTGTGTAATGACCGGTTGCAAAACATTTACACCCAATTCCGTTGCTTTTTGAATAATAAAATCCATTTTGTCTTTTTTAACCGGTGCAAAACAAAGCCATACATCTGACATCTTTTCTTCCGACTGCAAACATGTGTTTTTGACGACATTCAAGAATATTTCTTTTTTGGTTATTTTTTCAATTTCGGTCGACCATTCGCCGTCTTTTCCATTGAACAGCAAAACTTCATCACCAACGTTGGCACGCATCACGTGCGCCAAATAATGATATGGATTATCGGATAAAATCACCTGCCCTTTTTGCTGTAACGGAAAATCAACAAACAACCGCACTGTCATTTATCTGTCCTTTCTTTCCAAAAAGACAACCGTTACGTCATCAGGCGGTGGCGGTGGTGCAAATTCAAAGAAACTCTTTATTACGGCATCTACTGTTTCTCTTGGCGATGCTTTTGATAATACGGGCTTTTTGACCAACTTTGAAAAACCGTCTTCGCCCAAACGTTCGCCGTCTTTGTTTGGCGATTCAGTCAACGCATCGGAATAAAGCATCAACTTTGCACCCTTTGGAAAATCCAGTTGATAGTTGTGATATTGAGCTTGTTTGCTGATACCAAGGGGCATACCGTCCGCATTGATCAATTCAATCTTTTTATCATAAATCAAGAACTGTTTTGGAACACCGGCAGCGGAATAAACCATTCTATCTTTCGCCAAATCAATCAC
>JAGBRF010000117.1 GCA_017632555.1 Alphaproteobacteria bacterium
CTTCCGTATCTCCGGAAATGGTTTAAGAACAATTGAACACAATGGCGGTTTAGATAATTATTTGTTGTCCACTCCAAACAGCCGTTTGACTGCGGAAGCAAAAGAAATCAAAGATCGTATTTTGAAAGCCAAAAAATCAAAATAATCCGCTTTGAAAGATTTAATTAAAAAATTCCCTGCTTTATGCGGGGATTTTTTATTGTTTATTAACCTTTTGCGGAATAGAATGTTTCCATAATGGAAAATTGTAAGGGTAAAGCTATGAACAAAAAATCAAACTTGGGCCGAATGATGATGGAAATGCTGGGCGTTTTGGCGCTAATCGGCTTGTTGACTTTGGGCTTTATCTTTTATCAAAAAGCTTTATTGGCCGACCGCGTCAATCGTTTGATGGAAGACGCACGTTTGGCGGGTTTGGTTGTTTTGGACGGCGTGTATAAAAAATTGACAGTGAACGAAGAATTATCATTAAAGGGGCAATTCGAACAACAAACACCATACAATTTTTCGGCGTATTTGGAAGGCGAGAAATTAAAGACATTTGTTGTGTTGGCGGACGGTGTTCCGTATGATGTTTGCCGGGAAGTACAAGACCGTCATCCGCAGTGGGCAGAAGAAATCATCGCCAATAAATTGCAAAATCAGTGCTTTGCCGAAATGGATAACATTGTCGGCTTTTTCTATAATGACGAACTGACAAACAATATGGATTCTTGCAAGGTGGATGCCGATTGTGGTGAGTGTGGTAAGTGTAAGAATCATCTTTGTTTGCGCGGATATAAGAACAAGAGTGGAAACTGTTTGACTTGTAATGAATGGGGAGGCGCAGAAAAAGAAGAATGCGACAAATGTAAAAATAGAATATGGCGTTCAACTGATGGTGGTCAATGTCTTGATCCTATGAATGTTGATGGCGATTATGCGGCTGGCGTAACAGGAGATGAATGTGAAAAAATTCCCAATCATTATTGGGCAGGCTCTGATCCATATAATTCTCAAAATGCAAGAAATTGTTTTTATTGTTCAGGTACATTTAATCCAGCAACTGGTGTATGTAGCACAAGCGTTTGCCATCCGACAGGAAAAACATTTGCAGGAGGGGCCTATCTTTATGGATTGGATAAAAATACCTGTGAACTATGTGGTGGAATTTATGAAACACACTACACAAAAGACGGCAGTGCAGGTTTTTGTAAGAAAATTCCAAAATAACTTTCTATTCGAAGTTCTTCTGATTCATCATAAAAAAATCCCCCTTCGTTTGAAAGGGGGATTTTTAATTCGCTCTGTTGTTTATTCGTTATCTGCTTGGTCAACCAACATCAAAACATCTTTTGGATTTCTGACTGTACGCAATTGGGCGCAAATGTCTTCATTACGCAATAATTTGGAAATTCGTGCCAACGCTTTCAAATGATCAGCACCCGATTCTTCCGGTACCAATAAACAGAAAATCAAATCAACCGGCTTACCGTCAATTGCTTCGAAATCCACCGCCGGATTGACACGCATAAACAAACAATATAAATCCTTTAATCCGGCCAATCTGGCGTGCGGAATAGCCACACCTTTACCAATACCGGTTGTTCCCAATCTTTCGCGTTCAATCAGCGCATCAAAAATGATTTGTTGTTCACCGCCACTGGAAGCAGCAGCCAACTTTGCAATCGTTTCCAACACTTGTTTTTTACTGGTTGACGGAACGTCCAATTGAATACGGGCAAGATTTAAAATATCTGCTATTTTCATGAATTAGCCTTTTGTTTTCGGGTCAACCCAACCGATATTACCGTCCGGACGGCGATAAACCATATTCAATCCGCCGTGGGCAGAATTACGGAACATCAAAGCCGGCAAATCGGCCAAATCCATACGCATAACAGCACCGCTGACCGAACAAATCGGCAATTCGGTTTGCATTTCGGCAATAATTACCGGAGCTGTGCCCGTCATCAATTCTTCGTCTTCTTCGTTTTCGATAACGGAAACATCAACCATTTCGAATTTTTCGTTTTTGTGTTCTGCCAAACGATTTTTGTATCTGCGTAATTGTGTTGCAATACGTTCACATGCTTGGTCAAAAGCAGCATAAGCATCCGAAGCCTTTGCGCTTCCCTTTAACAAAGCGCCGGAAATCGGATGAACAGAAACTTCGGATTTAATTAAATCACCTTCTTTTGAAAAAACAGCCGAAGCATTTACGGCATCATCAAAATATTTTTCAACAACGGCGGACAAATTCTTTTCAGCATAAGATTGCATATTGTCGCCCAAATGAAGTTGTTTTCCTGTAATTGTAATTTGCATTTTTATTATCCTTTTCTTAAAAACCTACGCTTTTCACTTTAAAGACTGTCTGATAAAAAGTCAAGCAATAAAAATAACTTTTCAAAAAAACTTGCTTTGATTTTTTCCTTTATTATACTTTGTTGTATGAAGAAATTTGGTATTTACATTCATTGGCCTTTCTGTTTATCAAAATGCCCGTATTGTGACTTTGCGTCCGTGCCGTGTCGCGCGGTTGATGAAGAATTGCTGTGGCGCAGATATATGCGCGATTTACAAAACACGCCTCACGCCCCCATCACCAGCGTGTTTTTCGGTGGTGGCACGCCGTCTATGATGTCCGCCGGATTATTGGAAAAGTTTTTAACCGAAATAGAACGGGATTTCGGCTTTTCGCCCGATGTCGAAATATCTTTGGAAGCCAACCCCGATGCGATTACAAAAGAAAAAATGCTTGATTTCAAAAAAGCCGGCGTCAATCGTCTGTCTTTGGGCGTTCAAGCATTAAACGACACCGACTTAAAGTTTTTGGGTCGGATTCATTCGGCACAAACGGCGCTTGCCAGAATCGATGAAATGCGCCAAGTGTTTGACAACTGTTCCATTGACTTGATTTATGCCCACCCGAATCAAACGTTAAAAAGTTGGGAAGCCGAATTAAAAAGGGTTCTATCTTTTGACTTACCGCACATTTCACTTTATCAGCTGACAATCGAAGAAGGTACGCCCTTTGACCGCAAAGGTGTTGAACCCGCCGATGATGAAACGGCGCGCCTGTTATACATCAAAACGTTTGAAATGACGGAAGCGACCGGCGTTCCTTTATACGAAGTATCCAACTTTGCCCGTGACGGATTCGAATGTCGCCACAATTTGCTTTATTGGCAAGGTGACGATTATGCCGGAATCGGTCCCGCCGCACATGGACGATTGGGATTGCTTGCAACCGAAAATCCGAAAGATGTTAAAGAATGGCTTTCAAATGGCACAATGCAAACAAAACTGACCGAGCAAGAAAGATTCGAAGAAAAATTGTTGATGGGTTTGCGTTTAAGAAAGGGTATGTCATCAAAGGGCATTCACTCCGACAAACTGGAAGAAGCCGTCCGCCGCGGTTGGTTATTTTACAATCCGCGCGATTCGTGGATGGCACCGACTATGGAAGGTTTGTTGATGTTGAATCAGCTGATTGTGCTGTTGGTATAAGATCCGATTCCTGTTCTTCCGAAACGTCTTCGGATACGGCAAATTCCCCACTTTCATTTATGACTTTAATGTCCTGCAACTGTTCTTTTTTCCAATCTTCAATTGCGAAAGTGTAAGACGGTTTTTCAACACGCACAAAATTTTGCGGACCGGCGATTTTATACACGGACATCAAACGTTCTGCATTTCCCTTTGGCGAAAAACGGAACATACCGTCCGTTCCCAAAAAACCGACATGCGTATCAAGCATTTTCAAATTCGGATGACCCTTTGATGTCAACGCCACGGATAAAGCCACGGAATCATAAGCCAGTGACGCTAAACGGCTGGGCTTTTTACCATAAGTGTCTTTGAATTTTTGAGCAAAAACATCATGTCCTTGTTCCGGCAACAACGGGAAGTAAGCGCCCTTCAAAGAACCTTCGTTGGACAAAGACGGTTCATACCATTTTGACAATCCCAAAAATAAAACATCTTCCGGATAAACGTCATACAAACCGAACAAAGATGAAATGGACTTTAACCGATTACCTTCATCGGCAATGAACAAAGCATCAAAGTCTAATCTGTCTTTCAATGGAATATTTTCTTTGTCTTCATCCTTTTCGATTTTTCCTTTTTTCAATCTTACACGTTTTTTTTCGCTTACTTTTTCTTTGCGTTCCTGAACAGAATCTTCCGGCAAAACGGATAAAACATACGGTTCAAAGTTGATAAATGTCGGATTATAAACAGCCAATCTGCTTATTTCCATACCGCAAGCATCTGCCGTTTTCTTGGCGGCATCGATTGCCAAATCGCCCGCTTTGTTATCCGGTGCCATAATGGCGAGTCGTCTTGCCCCTTTTTCACAAGCAAAACGGATAATGCGTTCTGCCTGGTTCGGAATAGTCAGAGCCAAACTGTAAACGCCCTTGCCTAGCTTATCTTGATCGGACGTGAAGGAAAATACGGGGACATTATAGTGACGGGACATGGAACGAATAGATTCCACTTCCACTGCGGACAAAGGTCCTAAAACCAATTCCACATTTTCATTGACGGCCTGCATAAAGGCATTTTGTGCACCTTCCGCCGTTCCTTTGGTATCATAGAACGACAACTTATAACCTTCGCCGGCCAATTCGAATTGGGCCAAAATAGCGGCGTTTCTTAAATCATCGGCTATGGCACTGTTTTTTCCCGACAAAGGCAACAACATTCCCACATGAGCCGGTTGTTCCATTGC
>JAGBRF010000118.1 GCA_017632555.1 Alphaproteobacteria bacterium
GATTAAGCCGATTTCTTTGGCTGATATGTCAAAACGTTATGCCGCTGGCGAATTAGATCCGCAAATTCGTTAATCGGATTAGGAACAAAAAAGCCCCCGTTTTAACGAGGGCTTTTTTTAATATCTTCAAACAGTAAAACTATTTACCTCTGCCAATAAGTTCTTTTGCAATACGCGGATCAACAGTTTTATTGTCTGTATTTGTTTTAGTTTCTGTCTTTCCTTCCACTTGTGCAGTAGCCAATGTTTGTTTCAAAGAAGAGGTTCCTTTTGCTGCAGCTTCTTGTTTTTGTTCTTCATTTCGACTTTTTTCTATCTTAGCAAAATAATCACCGGCAGACGGCATCGTTTTTTCATTCTTCTCTTTTTCTGCAACTTCTCTTTCTATTGCATCAATAGCTTTAACTTCCTCTTTAAATTGTTCTTCTGCTTTTTTTTGTCGTTTTTCGTCCTCGGTTTTATATCCAAACTCACCGAAAATATCTTTACCCATTTCATCCAAATCATGCAAAAAACCACTTCCTTTTTCCACTTTTGGCTTATAATCATATGGCAACGGAGTACCAAAATTACCACCCGATTCTGCATACATCCGAGCCTCTTGTATAGCCCATTCGTCACTATCAAACATATTTTCAATAGATTTGCGAGCTTTTTCTTCTGCCGTTTCTTCTTTAGGCGCTTCCTGCTTTTTAGCCGACAACTTCGGATTAAAAGCATTATTCAACTTTCCTGCAAACCAACTACGTAATCCCATTTTACTTCTCCTTTCTTCATTAAACACAATATATATTGTACCACGAATATGTGTTTAAGTCAAAATTTACTCTTTTTCTTCAACTAACAACTGGGTACCGTCAACACCGATAACGACAACTTCTTTACCTTTTTCGATGTTTTTCTTGCTACGAGCCAACCAAACCGTATCGCCGACTTTAACTTTACCTTTGCCATTGTGAATAGCTTCGCTGACAACATAGGTTTTACCGACAAAACGATGTGCGCCGGTCTTATTGACATAACTTTTTTCACGATTGGGTCCCAACAATTTGTCATAAACAAAAATGCCCACCATAACGGAAACAAAAGATGATACGGAAAACACGAATAATTGCATTTCAATGGACATTCCGTCAAACAACCAATAAACACAGCCGGTAAGAATAGCACCGATACCGACCCACATAATATATGTACCCGGAACAAACGGTTCGGCAATTATCAACAACAAACCAAAACAAAGCCAACGCCAAGTAATCCACTGATTAAAAAATTCTATAATCTTATCCATCATTTCAAATCCCTTTCAAAAGAGAGTGCTTGCCTTTTAAAAAACAAGCACTCTTTACTATGCTATTTTTTGGGGGCTTTTAAAGCCATCGGAGCTTTATCGCCCAAAACCGTTTTTGTCAATTCGGCAATTCCCGTCAAAGAACTGGCCAACTGTTGTGTTTCAAACGGTAACATCAACAATTTTTGGTTTGGAGAATTGACAATTTCTTTCAATGCTTCCACATAAGCTTGACCCAAGAAGTAATTGAGCGCTTGTGAATTACCTTTTGCAATCGCATCGGAAACAAGCTTTGTTGCTTTTGCCTCGGCTTCTGCGGCACGTTCACGCGCTTCGGCTTGACGGAAAGCAACTTCCTTTTCACCTTCTGCGGCCAAAACGGCGGCTTGTTTTTCACCCTCTGCCTTCAAAACAGCGGCTTGTTTGAAACCTTCGGCTTCCAAAACATTGGCACGTTTTTCACGTTCTGCCTTCATTTGTCTGGCCATGGCGTCAATCAAATCTTTCGGTGGAGAAATATCTTTAATTTCAACACGTGTAATTTTTGTTCCCCAAGGAACTGTTGCTTCATCAACAACAGCCAACAAACGTTGGTTGATTACGTCACGTTGACTCAATAATTCATCGATTTCCATACTACCGATAACCGTACGAATGTTTGTCATTACCAAATTTTTCAAACCGTATTCCAAATCATAAATTTGATAAGTCGCCGCATACGAATCTTGAATTTCAAAAAAGACAACACCGTCCACACGGACCATAGCGTTATCTTTGGTAATCACGTCTTGTGACGGAATATCCATAACCTGTTCCATCATATTGACCGGTTGTCCGATTCTTCTGACAATCGGGCAAATAAAATTCAAACCCGGTTTCAAAACGCCCGAATAACGACCGAATGTTTCAACAGTCCATTCTTCCCCTTGCGGAACCCTTTTCACACCCAAAAAGAGCAAGACCAGTATCCCGACCGCCAAAATACTAAAAAAAGATAACATTTTCATTCCTTTCTTTATCAAAAGAGTCCCATACCCTTTTTCCCAGTATTACTATAATAATATCAGGTTAACAACACCTTAACGACCGGTAAAAATAAAACATAAAAAATCGTAATTACTTTGTAATTTCTTCTTGCATTCGATAAAAAAGCGTGCTAGTGTGGAAAAGTAAAAACAATGGAGAATGCTATGACACAAGCTTTTTTTGAAGATATTGAAATAAAAAAAGAACCCCGAAACGTTGTTCGTAAAAAAACTTTTTATCAAAAACCGCTTTATTGGTGCGCTTTTATTTTAAGCGCTTTGTGGATTTGGGCGGCTGTCGATTATATGTTGGGCAACATTGATTGGTGGACAACCCGTTATCGTTTACCGCCTGCCGAATTTATCGGCACAATTTGCGGTCAGGTTTTACCGCTGGCTTTGATTTGGTTCGTTGTGGCTTGGGTTGATCGTCGCAATCAGTTGGAAGAAGAAACAAAAACACTGCGTGCTTATATGAATCAATTGATGTATCCGACAGAAGAAGGGGCCATTTACACACAATCTTTAACAAATGCTTTGCGCAGCCAAATCAAAGAATTTAAAGTCGTATTCGGACAAGCCGCCGACCAAACAAAAATCGTTCGCGAAGAAATGAAACATTGGATTAAAGATTTGGCCATTGTTATTGACCACGTTGATACAAAAACGGTGGCTTCAATGAAAGAATTGGCTCATCACGTGCAAGTTTTGGCAAAATCAACGGAAAAAGCCAACGAAAGCACTTTAAGTATTACTCAAAATTTATCCGACAGAGCCGGCGTTTTGGAAGCGACCAGTGATAAAGTGGCACGTATAATGGGCTCTGTTTCAAGTGCACTAAACGAAAACATTGCCCGCATTGACAACATAACGGACGGATTAAAGGAAGCCGCCCTACAAACGCAAGAAGTATTAAATACAGCGGATAATACGTCTACATTGTTTAATAAACAAATAGACCGTATGGAAACGCTGATGAATGAATATGAAACACAAACATCGGAATATAATGAACGCATTTTCACAAATGCCGAAAAGATTTTGACTGTATTAAAGACGCAATCTGCCCTGTTGGATCAAGAAGTTGAAAAAACTTTGCATAAAATGTCTTTGGCAACGGAAAATGTAACGGAACAATCTTCTCGTTTGGCTAACTTGTCCGATGAAACAATTACTCACTTGAACGAAGTCGGAACGCAATTAAACGTTCAAACCGATATTTTGAACCAAGTTTTAACCGAAACGGACGCGCGCGTTCGTCAATTATCCACTATCGAAGTGGAAGAACAAACTCAACGTTTATTGGAAGTTTCCGAAAAAACAGAATCTTTCATTCAAAAATTAAAAGCCGATTTACAAAGTATTTCAGCCGACCAATTTATGAAAGATGCCCGATTGATTTTGGAACATTTGGCAACGTTTACAATCGATATTGTCCATGTCTTTACGCCCAAAGCGGAAGAAGAACAATGGAAAAAATACTATGCGGGTGATAATGCGGCGTTTATGCGTTATTTAATGACTGTTTTGCCAAAGGATAAAACAGAAGCGTTTAAGAAACTTTATCACGACAATTCAACTTTGCGCGTGGCCGTAACGCGTTATATGTCCGAATTTGATGCTTTGGCTCTGAAAGCCAAAAACAATGAAAAGAAAGATGTTTTATTGCCGGTTTTAATTGGTTCTGATGCCGGGCGTCTTTATATGATTTTGAAACAAATATTGGGTAAATCCAAAAAGGCAGGTGTATAATGAAAATTTCTTTAATTCGTATTGGAAATTCACAAGGAATTCGTATTCCGGCATCCATAATCAAACAATGTGGTTTTGAGCAGGATTTAGAATTAAATGTGAAAAACAAAACTATGATTGTCAGCGCCGCCGAAGTTGCGCGTAAAGATTGGCAAAAAGCCGCTGAAAAAGAAAACAAACAACTTCCGTTTGATGAAAAAGGAGAATGGGAATGGTAAAACGTTTTATGGTTTATGAAGTAAATGTAAATGATGAAATCAAACCGTGCGTGGTTGTTTCACCGGATGAATTAAACAATGTTCTGCCGTATGTAATGGTTGCGCCTGTGACATCAAAAATTCGCCCTTTGCCGTATCGCATTTTGATTGAAATGAAAGGGCGCGATGCACAAATTGCTTTGGACCAAATAAGAACGCGTCCGAAATCCGATTTTTTGCGCAAATTGGGGCGTCTGCCTGAACCTTGTCAGGTGGAAATTATGCGTGTTTTACACCAATTTTTTGAATAAAGTTTAATTAAAATTTTCCAGCAAGACTGTTCCGCGTTTATTACGGGCATCCATATAAGCATCACGAATACTGTCACGAACTTCGTGCGGATAAGGAATCTTTTTCATATAAAGCGATCTGGTCTTTTCATTTTCAATCGGAGACCCCGTTTTATCGGTAGAATCAACTTTGATATTTCCGAT
This sequence comes from Alphaproteobacteria bacterium, assembly GCA_017632555.1. The sequence goes on from JAGBRF010000118.1 coordinate 4,760, forward strand.
ATTGACCCAACGTTCAATCAAACTTTGCGTTGATACACTGTTGACCATACGATACAATTCGATTTCATCGACTTTTCGTCCGAAAATACCGGAAATGATAATTAAACGCGTGGACGTTAAAGTATAAGAAGAATATTGACGAATCAATTTAACAATCCACAAAAACAAACCAAACGTGCATATTGTTAAAATCAGGAAAACAGGATTATATTTCCAATCGGCAACGGACCCCGTCACTTGCCAATAAAACTTTTCATCTTTTTCCAAAATATTGCGTAAAATTTCTTCGTTTTTCATATTGACCGCCTTTTTATTTGTCCCCGATATAAAAAGCTTATGCAAAAAACATAAAAAATGCAAGCAAAAAACAAAAAAACATATAAATATACCTTTACTTGTTTAAAGTGGTATTTTTTGTCGGTATGTACAACTTTTTGTTGTGGACATTTAAATAGATTTGCTCTTTATAAAAGACGTTGGACTTCATGTCTTATTTTTTAAAAGGAGTTAAAAAAATGAAGAAATATTTATTATCAACTATTGCCGTATTAACTGCTCTCGTGGTTGGGACAACGGCAAAAGCTCAAATTGTCGACACGGATCACATGTATGTACATGCGGATGCGGGTTGGTCAATCGGGGCCGCCGAAACGGAAGAAGCCGCCGTGTTTGATGTGGGTGTTGGAGCGCGTATCAACCAATATTTGCGTACAGACTTGACGGGTGAATTGCGTCCGTGGGGAAAACAAGCATTCAAAATGGGTGGTGAAAAGGTTGCAAAACCGGACATGTATTCTTTGGATGCAATGATGAATGTTTATGCGCAATATCCTGTATGGAAAATGATTTCCATTTATGGAACGGGTGGTGTCGGTTATGCTTTTAACAAGACAGACAGCTATCGCGGTGCATTCAAAGGCGAAGGCAAACACAACTTTGCTTGGAATGTCGGCGCCGGCATTCAATATGCCCTGACAGATTGTATGGCTTTGGATTTGGGTTATCGTTTCTCTGATTTGGGTAAGGCCAGAGCAAAAGAAATCGCAACCGGTTCAAAGATTAAACAAGATGTCAAATACAACGATATTAAAATCGGTATGCAATACTATTTTTAATATCATTCTTTAAATTATCATATTCTCATTCCTCTGTAAAAAAATCAGCTCTTTTGTCATCAAAGGAGCTGATTTGATAATGTAATTACATCGTGATTCTTTTATTCTTCGTCAAACAAACTGCGTTGTTCTTCGGTTTCCTTTGGTTTTGAACGGCGTATGCCACCCACTAAAACAGGCACAAAACCATCAACAAATCCTAAATTCAAAGAATGTTGGCTACGGGCTGCTTGTGCTGATGAAACAACGTGACCTTTTGCATCGGAAACCAAAGCAAAACCTTTTTCCAACGTTTTTTGATAGCTAGTGGCCTCCAACAATCTGCCCGCCATATTCAAACGGTCAAAATAACGGGCAAAAACATTTTGAATAGCCGCATTCAAACGTTCAACTCGGTCATCCAATTTTTGAACGGACATTTCCACAACTTCACGCAAATTCGGAATACCGCGAACCAACCCGTCCAAACGCATTTTCTTTTCGTTCAACAAACGAATTAAAGAATCTGCCAATCGAGCATTCATGTTGTCCAAAGACGCTTTTATTTCCACACGAACAGGAACGGCCTTTTCCGCCGCACCGGTTGGTGTCGGGGCTCGCAAATCCGCCGCATAGTCAATCAACATTGTATCCGTTTCGTGTCCGACAGCCGAAATAATCGGAATTTTGGAATCGGCAACGGCTCTGACAACGACTTCTTCCGAAAAAGGCAATAAATCTTCCAAAGAACCGCCACCACGCGCAACAATAATTACATCGGGGCGCGGAATAAGTCCGTTTGGTGTTTGTAATCCGTTTTCCGAAATAGCGTTTAATCCGCGCACAGCAGTGGCCACTTGTTCGGCGGCACCTTCGCCTTGCACCAAAACAGGCCACAAATAAACGGGACGAGGAAAACGATCGCGTAAACGATGCATAATATCACGAATAACAGCACCGGTCGGCGAAGTCACAACCGCTATATTTTCCGGCAGAAAAGGAATGGGCTTTTTACGTGATTCATCAAACAAACCTTCGGCGGCTAATTTTTTCTTGCGTTCTTCCAACATTTTCAAAATAGCACCTTCGCCGGCAACTTCGGCCGATTGCACAATCATTTGATAATTGGAACGCCCCGGATAAGTCGTCAATTTTCCTTTTGCAACAATTTCCAAACCGTCTGTAATGGCAGCGTTTGTAGCAGCATCCATACCACGCCAACAGATTGCATTCAAAACAGCATCTTTGTCTTTCAAAGAAAAATAAATATGCCCCGAAGAAGCACGTTTAACGCCCGACACTTCACCCCGAACGGATACGTTTGTAAAAGCCCCTTCCACAACGTCTTTCAACAATTGTGAAATATCAGACACAGAAAAAATCGGACTTTCATTTTCCATTATTTTCATTCCTTAAATTCTTAAAAAAATCGCTGACCAAAGCCAAACATTCCGTTTCATGCAAACCGCCAAAAACGTTTGGTTTATGATGAGTATGCTCAAACATTCGTGCGCCGTGTTCAACGCCACCGGATTTTGTATCATAAGCACCAAAATAAACGTTATCCAACTTCGCCCAAGCAATTGCACAAGCACACATACCGCACGGTTCCAGTGTTGAAAAAATAGAATATCCCGACAAATTTGGATTTTTTAATAATTTTCCGGCTTTACGAATAGCCAATATTTCGGCGTGTGCTGTTGCATCATTTTCTTTTTCGGTCAGGTTATGTGCCGAACATAAAATTTCTTTTGTTTTTGAATCAAAAATAACGGCGCCAACGGGTGTTTCCCCCGAATCAAAAGCTTCCTTTGCCAAATCCAACGCCGTTTGGATGATTTTTTCCATTTTTTTACTTCACTTTCTGTTATCTTTTCCTTATACTAACATAATCATGGCAGAAGATAAAGAAAGAATTGCAAAAAAAATCGCCGCAGCCGGTTTGTGTTCCAGACGGGACGCAGAAAAATGGATATTGGCCGGTCGCGTTGAAGTCAACGGTGTCAAGTTGACAACGCCGGCTTTTGTTGTCGGTGACGAAGATGTTGTTTGCGTTGACGGTATTCCTTTGAAAAAGCCGGAAAAAGTTCGTTTATGGTGCTATCATAAACCGGTCGGATTATTGACCACACACAAAGATCCGGAAGGTCGTCCGACTGTCTTTGACAATTTACCGCCAACATTACCGCGCGTGATTTCAGTCGGTCGATTGGATTTGAATTCTGAAGGTTTATTATTATTGACAAACAACGGGGCTTTGGCACGTTCTTTGGAATTGCCGACACGTGGTTGGAAACGTCAATATCGGGTTCGCGTGCATGGTATGGTAACGCCCGAAATGATACAAAAAGCCGCCAAAGGCATTACCATAGACGGCATACATTATGCAGCAACAAAAATTGAAATCGAAGCCAACCAAAGCGGTGGCAAAAATCAATGGATTTTGGTAACTTTAACAGAAGGCAAAAATCGTGAAATTCGTAAAATGATGGAACATTTCGGATTACAAGTTTCAAGATTGATTCGTATTTCTTACGGTCCTTTCCAATTGGGTAATTTACCGGCCGGAGAAGTAAGAGAAATGCCTCAAAAAGTGATAAAGGAGCAAATCGGATGCGTATAGTAGCAGGATTAAAACGTGGCAAAATATTAAACACGCCAACTGATGATAAAACCCGTCCGACATCGGATCGGGCACGTGAAGCTTTGTTTAACATTTTAAACGCCATACTGTTGAAAGAAAAAAAACAGTGGAAAGACATAACCTTTTTGGACGTTTTTGCCGGCACCGGCGCTGTCGGATTAGAAGCTTTATCACGGGGCGCAAAAGAATCTTTATTTATCGAAAATCACCCACCTGCATTGGCTTGCTTAAAATCAAATGCTTCCGATTTTGAAAATGCGCATATTATGATGTGCGATGCGACTTGTCCGCCATACACAACGCGTCCGATGAATATTATTTTTATGGATGCGCCTTATCGTGAAGAATTGTGGGAAAAAGCACTGATGGCGTTGAGCAACAAATGTTGGATTGACGAAAAAACACTGGTAATCGTTGAAATTGAAAAAAAGGAAGAAAACATCCTGCCCGCCGGATTTAAGTTGCTGGACGATCGCATTTACGGACGCAATCGGCTTTTGTTTTGTAAAAAAGCACCTATTTCAAAAAACTGCTAATCCGCTTTGGTGCCGACAATAATTGCCATTTTTCATCATCGGGAAAGTGTGTTTGAATCATTTCACGCGGTTCGGTCATAAACCAACGATCGCTGACGATTCTGCCTTTACGCGTTCTGTTTGTTTTTCGGGCATTACGTTCACGCTTTTTCATTTCCCTTTTATGTTCGCTACGGGAATTTACATCTTGAAAAGCAACTGTATCCTTGCCTTGTATAGCCCAAGTCGGATCGACAAATTCCCAATTACCTTTTATTTTAACGGCATTCCAAGCGTGTCTGTTGTTTTCCATATCTCTGCGTGTCACATTCATTCCGGCATAGCCCGTAATAACAATGCTGTCTAACCCCGCCAAACCGACCATTCGTTGATATAAATTAGCAATATCCTGACAAACACCGGCACGCGTTTCGAAAATATCGCCCGTACCGATACGGGTCGGGTGTCTGCGTCCGTTGTTTTTTGTGATTGTATCGGCTTTGTAATCATCATAGTCAATATGATAAACAATCCACGCCATAATGACGCGCGCTTTTTCTTCATCACTGTTTTTATAAGGTTCAATCAAATAACCAACCAAATCGGGCAAACTTTCTTCGTATTTAGCGGGAACTTTTTCCGCCCGTGCATCAACGGAACGGTAATTGCTTCTGGCAAAAGCAACCGATGAACAAATAAAAGAAAACATTAAAATCAATAATATTTTTTTCATTCTTCTCCCCCTTGTTTTTGGGCAATTTCCTGCAATTTTTCTTTGGGCGGTATTCCCATAATTTTCAATCGTTCTATGTGGGATGGGTTACTGCTTTGAATAACAAAGCGAATACCGGTCGGTTTATGATGAATAACTTCCCCTTTTGACGGCATGTGTCCGGCCAAATGAATAACCCAACCGCCAACCGTATCTATATCCGGATTTTCACGTTCATCCGCATCAACAACGGGGCCTATCATTTCTTCCAAATCGTCCAATTTGGCTTTGGCATTTACGTCCAAAGATGTTGCGTTGATACGTGTAATCATTTCTTCTTCCGGGTTATCGTGCTCATCATCGATTTCACCGACAATCACTTCCAACAAATCTTCCAAAGCAACTAAACCGTCTATACCGCCGTGTTCATCGACAATTAAAGCCAACTGGATTTGACGGCTTTGCATAACCTTTAACAAATCCAAAGCACGCATAGCGGGTGATACAAATAACAATCCCGGCTTCATCAGTTTTTTTATCGAACAACGTTGTTTGTTTATCAAAGCAAACAAAACGTCTTTGACATGTATAACACCGACTATATTATCCAAAGATCCGTCATATACGGGATAGCGGGAAAATTTTTCTTTTTGAATATATTTACAAAATTGAGCCGGCTTCATTTTAATATCAACAGCGTCCATATCCACACGCGGGGTCATCACATCGCGGACACGAATATCACGCAACCGAAACAAATTTTTAAGCATAGGCAATTCGCGTGCGTCAACCAAGTGCTTATCACCCCGTTCTTCACGTTCATCGATAATTTCTTCCAAAGTTTCGAAAACTTTGTCTTCGGCTTCTTTCAATCTGCGTGATGTTTTGATTTTTTCAAGTAAACTCATCTGATTTCTCCTTTATAAGGATTTTCGTATCCCAAAGCGGTGACTTTTTCAATTTCCAACGCTTCCATAACTTTTGCTTCTTTATCTGTTATATGGTCATATCCGGACAAATGCAATGCGCCGTGAACCAACAAATGTGTCAAATGTTCTTCAAATGTTTTTTTCTGTTCTTCGGATTCCCGCATAACCGTTCCCAAAGCCAATACGATATCGCCCATCGGACGCATCGGCACATCAACAAAAGGCATTGGAAAAGACAACA
>JAGBRF010000119.1 GCA_017632555.1 Alphaproteobacteria bacterium
AGCCCAAATAGAACTTCGCGATTTCCACCATGCTGTCATCTGCATCCATAACAATCATACCACCGGACCCCATCATAGAACCGATTTTCTTCAATTCTTCATAGCACAAAGGCAAACCGAATTCGGATGCCGGAATAACACCACCGGAAGGACCACCCGTTTGAACTGCCTTAAAGGGTTTACCGGAACTTGTTCCTCCACCGACTTCATTTACCATTTCGCCAACTGTCGTCCCCATAGGAACTTCCACCAAACCGGAATGCTTTACTTTACCGGTAATAGCAAACACTTTTGTTCCCTTGGATGTGGCTGTTCCAACTTCGCTGAACCATTCCGGACCATTGACCATAATCGGGGCAATGTTTGCCAATGTTTCAACGTTGTTGATTGCTGTCGGTTTTTGGAACAAACCTTTTTGTGTCGGATATGGAGGACGTGGATGCGGTGTACCGCGCTTGCCTTCCAAAGACGCCAACAAAGCCGTTTCTTCACCGCAAACGAAAGCACCTGCTCCGTAACGAATATCGGCCATAAAGTTAAAGTCCGTACCGAAAATGTTACGACCTAAAATACCATATTTTTTGGCTTGTTTGATTGCCAATTCCATACGTTGAATAGCCAACGGATATTCAGCACGAATATAGAACCAACCGGATGTCGCACCCGTTGCATAAGCACCAATCATCATACCTTCCAAAACAGCATGAGAACCACCACCTAAAATGCAAGAGTCCATATAAGCACCCGGGTCACCTTCGTCACCATTGCAAACCATAAACTTTTCACCATCGACCAACGGGGATTTGGAAAGCATTTCCCACTTTGTACCTGTCGGGAAACCGGCACCGCCACGACCACGCAAACCGGAACGTTTGATAATATCCAAAACTTCTTCCGGTTTCATTGTCAAAGCTTTCATCAAACCTTGATATCCGCCGTTTGCGATATATTCGCCCAAATCTTCCGGATCAGAATGTCCCAACAAACGTAAAACAATCTTGCGTTGTTTTGTAAAGAATGGCAAATCCAAAGACAATTCTTTGTTTTTCAAGAAATCGGACAAACGCAATTCTTCATCTGCGCTTTGTTTCAAAGCCGGTGCAACGTGTTCCGATACGATAATTCTGGCTACATCGGGGGTTACATGTTCATAAAGCATCGGCTTTCTGCCTTTGATTTCAACACGAGCCAAAGGACCGGAAGCGCACAAACCCATACAACCTGTGCATACCATACGAACATCTTTGTCCAATCCCATTGTTGCCAGGCTTTCTTTGAAAGCGTCAATAACGTTGGCCGCACCGCCGGAATGGCAACTGGTTGCGTTACAAGTATAAATAGCTGCTTTATAATCTTTTACGCGTTCCTTAAATTCTTCACCGAGTTTGAGCAAATTTTCTTTTTGTGTTCTGCCCAAAGCTTTCAACTTTTCAATTTGATCTTGTGTTAATTCAGCCATTTTTAAACTCCTTGTTCTTCTGATTGCATCTTTTCGCGCCATTCAGCAATAATCTTTGGCACATCAACACCGGCAACTTTACCATACGTTTTACCGTTGACAACAACGACAGGTGCTAAACCGCAACAACCCAAGCAACGAACGATTTGTGTGTAAAATAAACCATCTTCGGTTGTTTGACCTTCTGATACGCCCAATTCTTTTCTGAAAGCTTCAATAACTGCCGGTGCGCCTTTGATGTGGCAAGCTGTACCATCACAAATGGAAATAACCACTTTTCCGGGGGCTTTCAACTTGAAGTAGTTGTAGAAAGTCAACACGGAATAAATCTGTGCCATCGGAATTTTCATTTCCTTTGATGTAACTTCCATTGCGGCCCAAGGCACATAACCGAATGCCCCTTGGATTTCGTGCAAGGCCATAATCAAAGCACCGCGCTTTGATTTCCATTTAACCAACATTTTCTTGGTTTCTTCTTGTATTTTTTCTTTATCGTCAGCCATATTAAACTCCTTTAAAATCATCGGCAAAAAACTTTTGGGCGTATTATTACCACAAATGTTTTCTAAAAGCAATCGTTTTTTTTCAAAAAAAGCAAAATATTATTGACAAAAAGCTCTTTTTATGCTACACTTTAAGTGTAATAATGGAAGGAGTGTGCTCATATGGTTGATGTAGCTGTAAGAACACGACAACAGGGGTTGGACGAGCAACTGATGCAAAAGCAAGCAGATGCTCGCGATCGTACGGTTGCACTCCAAGAAAAAAAGCTTCATCTTATGGCTATCCGAAATGCACACTACGGGCTTGAAAACAACAACCCGTTGGTAAACGGTATCATCTATAACAACGAAAACGAACAAAAACGGGAAGAATTGAAGTTGCAACAGCAAATCGGCTTTCCGGAAAGAGAACACAAAGACGATACGTTGGATAAACTTCAAGTCAGAACAGATTTCCCGTTCAGAGTTCCGCAAAGAGACAGTATGGCACGTATGGGATATGAACAGGAAAATATGGAAAAAGCCAGAAAAGAACACGGATTTGAACCGAATGAACGGGATAAAAACGAACGCGCAAATGAAGCGGCTAATAATCCGACACCTAAAAAGAAAGACGATTTGAATAAGAGTTTACAAAAAGAAGAAACTGAATGGACAAAAAGAAGCAAAAAAATCTTCCATTCTGACTTGTCTTATGAACAAATGCGCAAAGAATTACGAAAATTGGCACGGGAAATCAGAAAAACCGCCACCGGACAAAAAGTTTTGGGCGGAAAGAAACGTTTACCGGCCAAAAACCAAAAGAAACGCGTAGATAATCTTTTGAAGAAATCAAAAGAAAAAGAATTTATCAAAGAATATTTAAGAAAAACAAGAGCTATCGGAAAGGGAATATAATCATGATGAACGAATATGAAATTGATGCTTTCTTGTCTGAAATCATCGCCGAAATGGAGTTGATTCGTGTATATCAAAATGAACCGGTCAAATTGACCAGAAGTCAAGAAAATGAGATAAAAAAACGCAGCAAGCCCGAACAGGAAGAATTGCGCAAAAAGTATTTGGCAGAAGCCGAAGAACATAAAAGAGCGCGTGTATTCTTGTTGCTTTGTGCCCTTGAAGATAAGTTGAAAACTTCCGATTTGCCGGAAGAAACGAAACAACACATGCAAAACATTATGGACAGTGTCAAAAACAACAATTTAAGATTGACACCGGAAACGTTCACAAAATTGAACGAAGAAAAAGAAAAACAAAACGAAGAAACACCAAAAGATAACTTTGACGATAAAGTCAATACTGTTGCTGCCGGCGCAGTTGCTGTTTTGGTTGCTTCTTCTGTTGTTGCCGCTGGAATTGCCGCTGTCAAAGAACCGCAACAAACACCTGTTGTGGCTGTTGAAGAAGCTCCGAAGACAATCGATCACGTGGGCAATTTGCCTGTATTGTCCGAAAAAGCGGATCCCGTTTATTCCGAAAAAGTGGTGAAAGTTGCCGAAAAGACATTCAAGAAAGTCGCGCCGAAGAAAAAAGAACCGACTTCGTTGGTTGAAATCAGAACGGCTAAAAACATTACCAATGCCGAAAAGAAATACGCAACAGCCGCTTTCTTGGAAAAACATCCGGAAATCAAAAAAGACCAAGAAGTTCAATACAAGTTAGTCGGCGACAAAGCAGTTGAAAAAGCTATTGCTCGTCACAACAGAAAATTGGCCAAAATGGAAAAGGCAAATCAAAAATATTTGACCGCAAGTAAGACGGCCGGTACTTTTGACAGAACTGTTGAACGCCATGAAGCGCAAAACAGCCCGCAAACAAAAGAAACTCCGAAAGTCGAATTCAAACGTCCGGTTTATAATCCGAAAGAAGCCATCGTGATGAAAAAGGTCAAGAAGATTAAAGAATCTGCCGGTATCGCCTTGACGCATCAAGAAATTTTGGAACGTTTGAACAACCCGACCATGTACCGGATTTATGATGAATATGTCCGTGCTCATAAGCCTGAATACTTCGAAAACGAAACAAAAGAAGAAGAACGTAAAGCAAAAATTGCGCAAGTTCGTATACAACGCAAGTTGGAACAAAAACGCAAAGAAGCCGAAGTTCAAAAGGAAAAAGGTTCAATAACGCCGAAAGAAAAGAAAGCCATTGAAAAAGAAGTCAATGAGCAATTCAACAGTTCTTTAAGAAAGTTGTTGAGCCATTACAACGGACCGAAAACAAACGCCATCATACATTCACAAAATGTGAACGAAAGAGGCGCGGCTTAATCGTTTGAAATCTAATATCCGAAACCGACAGAGAACATCAACCGGTAATCCGGTTTCATGTCTGCTTGGTTTTCTGGGTTCAAGCGGGTCAACGCTTCCGCTTGGAATGTCCATGCGTCCATGTTGTATACACTGAACACTCCAAAGTCCCATTCTTTTGCTTCCGGTCTTAAATTGGCTGTTACTCGTTCACGATACACTGTCGTTTCTGTGTAACTGCGTCCGACCGGCAAATCGAATGTCGCTTTCGCTTTCTTTATGTGTAATGGTGAAAAGGCTCTGGCCCCGAACAACACGTCTTCATCAAACTGATATTCCGCCTTAAATGCCATACTTTCCGATTGGACTTTGGATAAATGCATCAAAGCGTTTTCTTGTTTCTTAAATCCACCTGTTCCGTAATAATATGCCGCCGATAATCTGACTTTCTTTGTCGGCTCTACGGTCAATTGTGATCCCATAAAGTATGTTTGTCCGTCTTGGGTCTTTAATCCCCCTAATCCGTTCAATCCCAACAAGGATCCGTTTTCTTCCAATATACCACCCGTAAAGTTTACTTTTGCATAACTGACCGGTTGATAATCAAAGTTTAATTCACCCGTCTTGATACTTTTATCATGTCTGTAATCTACTCTTTCGTTTCCATCGAAGAAGTTATTTTTACCGACACTGGCACCAAATCCGACTTTTAATTCTTTGGTCAAGTTATATCCGTTTTGGAACGCATATACATCTGTTGCACTGGTCGTAAACGGGTTACGTAACGATTGGTCAAAGTATGACTTTGTTCCTTCCTTTGCATTTTGTGTGAAAGAAAAGTCCGCCGTTATATTATCTTTGTGATAATTGAACGACAAGTTTACTCCGTTCATTGCATCATTACTGAAAGCTTTTGCGTTTTCTGAAAAGTTCATATCCACTGTATCCGTCAACTTTGTTGTTTGCGGTTTTTGATACATTGTAAATGAACGCAAATTATCTGCAAATGCCTGTTTAGAATGCGTTGTTGTTTTAATCATCGTTGATGTCGGAATTGAATATCCGCGCTTATATTCGTCCAATACCATTACTTGTTCAGGCAGATTATCCAACAACGATTTACTGAATGCTTTCGGCACTGTAAAGCG
>JAGBRF010000120.1 GCA_017632555.1 Alphaproteobacteria bacterium
AAAACCGTTGAAAGAAGAAACCGTGCGTGTGGTTGGTGATTTTTACAAAGTTTTACGCGGAAGAATCCCCATCATAGCATCGGGTGGTGTTTTCACCGGTGATGATGCTTTTGAAATGATTCAAAATGGTGCAAATTTGGTGCAAATCCATTCGGCAATCGTTTACAAAGGCCCCAGCATCGGTCGAAAAATCAACAAACGTTTGGCCGACATATTGCGTAAAAGAAAATACAAATCCGTCAGCGAAGCTGTTGGTTCCAGATTTTTGCGTTAAATAGCTTTTCTTTATTCTTTTTTAATAATTACTCCATTATAATGGGGTTATGAATAGTATTTTTAAAAGAAACCTGTTGATTATTTGCATGCTGTTTTTCCTGACAGCGTGTGGGGTCAGTTCCGCCGATTATTTGGCTTCACTGCCACCACGCAGCTATACGGTTCGAACCAATGAAACGGTTTATACATTATCCCGTAAATATAAAGTTCCTATCCGAACAATCATTGAAGCAAATGATTTGAAACCGCCTTACATTCTTCAAAAGGGACAGGTTTTGAAAATTCCACGGGCTCAAATTCACACCGTTAAAAGCGGGGAAACACTTTACGGTATAGCACGTATGTATGGCGTTGACTTTACGACTTTGGCAAAACAAAACAAGATTAAAGAGCCATGGACTTTGTCAGTCGGACAAAATCTGTACTTACCGGCAACTTTGAATAAAAATATGACGGATTTCCCGTCCGATACGGATACACCACCAGCTCAACAGGTTGCGCAAAAACAAGAAACAACAACGGCTCAGCCGGCAAAAACAGCGGATAAAAAGCAACAAAAGAAAGTCGCCGCCGCAAAAGTCAGTTTACCTGATGTACCAAAACGTTCCGGTAAATTCGAATGGCCTGTAAAAGGTTCAATTATATCCGGTTATGGCGTTTCCGGTAATGGTCGCCGTAATGACGGTATCAACATTTCCGCCAAGAAAGGAACGCCGATCAAAGCCGCAGAAAACGGCGTAGTTGCTTATTCGGGCAACGAATTAAAAGGCTTTGGCAATTTGGTTTTGATAAAACATTCGGACGGTTGGATTACGGCATACGCACATGCTGACAAAATTTCGGTTAAAAAGGGAATGACGGTTAAAAAAGGACAAGTTATCGGTGAAGTCGGTAATACGGGAAACGTAAAAACACCGCAACTTCACTTTGAAGTCAGAAAGGGAACAAAAGCTTCAAATCCGATAAATTATCTAAAAAATTAAAAATAATGTGGACGAAAAAATTTTTTGTGCTACAATAGGGGAAAGGAAACAAAAGGGGCTAAATAAAATGACAAGAAAATGGATTGTTTGTTTACTGTGTTCAACCGTTATTTCAAGCATGGCTTTTGCCGGCTTGGAAGAAGGTATCAAGGCTTTTGAGCAAAAAAAGTATGATCAGGCCGTTGAAGAATTTACTTATCTTGCCGAAGAAGGCAACAATATCGCCGCGTACCACATGGGTTTGATATATGAAGAAGGATTGGGTGTTGAACCTTCCCTTGAAAAAGCGGCGCAATATTACCTGAAAGCTTATGAAGCCGGCAACACATTGGCCGCCACCAAATTGGGTACTTTCTTAATTGAAGGCAAAGGCGTTGAAAAGAACGTTGATGACGGGTTGAATTTGTTAAAAACAGCCGGCCGTACAGGAAACAAAGAAGCTTTGTATATGTTGGGCGAAATGTATAACAGAAGCGAAAACATGGAAAACGATTACGTTATCGCCGGCGGTTATTACAAATTGGCCGCTTTACAAGGTTATGCCCAAGCACAATATCAGTTAGCTTTATTATACTTGTTCGGACGTGGTGTTCCGCAAGATTATTCATTGGCTGTAAAATGGATGAGCCGTGCGGCTTCACAAGGTTATGTTCCGGCACAAAAAGACTTGGCTGACTTATTGTCATCAAACCCGCGTATGATGAATTTTGTGGAAGCATATGCATGGTACAGCATTATGGCTGCTTATAACACAAACGAAACAGGTACATGGGCGGCCGAAAAACGTGATGCTTTGGCAAAACAAATCAAAGAACCAAAAAACTTGATTATTGCACAGCAATTTGCACGTACATGGCAACCTACTCCGGCATCTGAAACGGTTCCGGAAGCTGAATTAAGCGAACCGACACCGATTATCCCCGGATTTAATGACAAAGACACTTTGCGTGAATTGGAAGAACAAAACATCACTGTTTTGGCTGATGGTTCCGAATATGGTATTATGGCCGATGATGTGGAACAAGCTATTATCAACAATGACACATCGCATTTGGAAGAAGTCGTCACGGATTGGGGTAAAAACGGCAAACCGGACGCTTTAACATATTGGGGAAAGATTGTTGAATATCGTTTCCAAAACCCGGCAGAAGCTTTAAAATGGTATAAGCAAGCCGCCGATTATGGTGATGCGGAAGGTTCTTTCTATGTTGCCCGTTCTTATTGCGAAGGCAAGTTTGTTGAAACAGATTCCATACAATGTTATAAATGGCTTCATATTGCAAAAGAAAAAGCCGTTGGAAAGGATGCTTTGACAAGCTTGATCAATCAAACATTGGAAGTTGTTGAACCGCAACTTACCGAAGAAGAAAAAGCGGCGGCATTAAAAGAATCCGAAGAATTTAAACCCGCAAACGAAAAGAAACGAAGCGGTTTCATATTATTCTGATAGACGTATCCCGTATGACGAAAATCATACGGGATTTTTTTATTCTTTTTTCAAAAACAAGTTACAATGACAATGTCCCATTTCGGCGACTTCCTTTGCGTGTTCACCGCACGGACAAAAACCGCGTGACATATCACATGGGCATTTACCTTCACATACGTTTAAGCAACGATTGATAATCTTATCCGCATAGGGGGATAATTGGTAACCTTTTGCATCTGCATAAAGTTCCAAGACGTGTTTAAAGTGTTCGTTTTGCATTTTGATTCCTTTCTTTTTTACTTTAATGGGTCGAGTATAAAAGATTCAATTTTAAAATACAACCTTTTTCCTTGTTTTTTTAATTTGTTGAATTAAAATAATTTCAAAAGAAAGGAAATGCGATGAATTTAACAATTTTGGCAATCGGTAAAATGAAAAAAAATTCCGCCGAAAAAGAATTGATTGATACTTATATCAAACAATGTGCTTGGCCAATTCAAATTGTGGAATTGGAAGAAAAGCGAAACTTGACCGGCACCGCATTAAAACAAGCCGAAGGCGAATTGTTGTTAAAGCACATTCCCGAAAATTCAAAAATTATCGTTCTTGACGAACGCGGTGTGAACATTTCTTCCCGTCAATTTGCCGAAAAATTGGTAAGTTGGCAAGACACCGGCACCCGAAACATAGCGTTATTGATTGGCGGTGCGGACGGACATGACGACAAAATCCGTCAAAAAGCCGATTTGATTTTAAGCTTTGGTAAAATGACACTGCCCCACATGCTGATGCGTGTTGTTTTGTGTGAACAACTGTACCGCGCTTATACAATCAGCATCGGCCACCCGTATCATAAAGAATAAATTACCGACCGGCACGGCGTGATTTTGCCAAAATGGAAAGTTTTTTTATTCCGGCTGTCAGTAAGTTGGCAATATCTTCGTGTCCGTATTTTCTTGCCATATCCAAAGCGCTGATACCTTTCCGTCTTTTTGTCACATCGGCTTTGGCGTTGAGCAGTTTTTCGGCTATTTCTTTATTACCTTTTACAGAGGCCACCATCAACGG
>JAGBRF010000121.1 GCA_017632555.1 Alphaproteobacteria bacterium
CGTCCGCCCGGAACTTTCATCATAAACGGAGCCCAGCGGGACAAGAATAATTGTTTCTTTGTTGCATTGTAACGATAGAATGTATCACCGGCGGCAACCAATCCATCGATAACGGCGGACAATTCACCGCGGATATTTTCACCGGATACATCGGGGAATAAAGCATCGTCCGAGAAAACCTGAATACCGGCTTCTTTGACTAAATTTTGAATGGCAACGTCCAAAGGTTTGTCTTTGAATGTGTAGTTGTTGACCTCAAAACGAGGTAATGGATCGGATTTATCCATACGAATCAACTTAAATGAATCCGGTCCCATCGGAATAGATGATATAATGTAATCATCACGTCCGGCGATTTCGCAACGAACAGGGGTTTCGATATTTACAACGGATTTTGATTTTGCATAAGCTTTTTTGTTTCTGATAATCGGTGCCGGATTTGCGGCAGCTTTTTGAGCCGCCAAAGCACATGGTGTTATACCTTGTCCGTCATCGGCTTGATCACAAGGGGTCATGGGAACTTCAATCATATCGCCTTGTTCTTCAAAAAAGGCTTCGTCAGGGAATGCTTCATCAGCAAATGCTTCGTTTTGTTCCATTGGCATTTCATCAAGATACGGATTAGCCACATCTTCTTGGATAAAGGCTTGCTGTTGCGGTTCCATGTAAACGTTTTCTTCCGTGGCTGTTGAATTGCAACCCATTAAACCGATGAAAACAAAAAGTCCGACTACACACATTGTGCGAGGTAAATATTTTTTTGCAAAATCCATTCTTTCTTCCCTTCCTAATTTAATCGTTGTTGTCTTCCATTACATTCAGTTGATCAATTTTGTTTTGAGCTTCTTTTTCCGTCTTTTCAAAATCATCAATAATTTGTTGCGCCGAAGTTTCATAAGGATCGTCCATCAATTCGAAACCATCAGGTGCTTTTTCAATTTCTTCGCGTTCTGTCGATGTATCGATTTTTCCCAAAATTTCACGTGCATTCAATCTGATTTTTTCGGCTGTTGAAGTTTTGAAATCATCGGGTAAATTTTCAATTTCTTTATCGATTGAATCGACCAATCTTTTAATACCGGCACGTCCGCCCGGAACATCTTGTTCCACCAAATCTTCCAATAACTGATTATCCAAAACAAGCTGGGCTTTTTCTTTCAAATCGTGCATTAAATCAACGATGAAACCGTAATGAGGATAGGATGTCTTTTCCGCATTATCCATACGAACACACCAAGCACTTAACCAATTATTTGCGCCGTCAACCAATTCTTTTTGCTTTAAGAAAGCGGCAATGTCCCAGTTTTGAGAAACCATTTGCGGATCGTTTATCGGTGTTTCAACTGTTTCATCCGATACCGGAACCGTTGCGGTCGGTATGCTGTCCAAATCAATCCAATCTTCCAAAGGAACTTCACCGGCGGTGTTTTTGTCTTCCCATTCTTGTGCTAGCGGATTTGTTTCGATTACATCGGATTCTTCAACAACTTCTTCTTCGGTTTTTTCGCCTTCAATAGCTTCATCCGAATGCATAATTTTTTCAATCAAGGTTTTATCATTTCCTTGCGGTTCGGAATAATCGGTGGCGGTTTCCGTCACGACATCATCAGCCGCAACTTCGGTTTGTTCTTGTTCAACCGGCGTAATTTCGTTCTGTTCAACTTCTGAAGCGGGTTGTTCTTCAGTCGGTTCAATAACTTGTTCGGCCGGTTGTTCTTCAACAACAGGTTGTTGTGATTCTTCAACTTCGGCAACGGGTTGAGTTTCTTCAACTTCCGGTGTGGAATCAGTCATTTCAAAAACTTCGCCATTTGCTTTCTTGGTATAAAGTTCCTTGACTTTTTGCATCAAGTTTAAACCTTCTTGACCAAACAAATTTAACCAATATTCCAAAGTGGGAATACGTTCTTGCAAATATTCGACAGTAATCGTTTGCGGATTATTCAAATAAGAATAGGCTTCTTGCCAAGCCAACAGGGCACTGTAATAATTTATGGCGTGGCTGGCTTTATCCCTTAAAACAACTTTTATATTTTCGTCCGTATCGGATTGATCAAAAGCAGTCGGTAATGTTTGCATCCAATCATCACCCAAAATTTTTTGTGCTGTTTGCACAACAACATCAAGTGTTTCTTGATTTTCTTGATACGAAATCAAGCTGTTTTCCAGTTGTTTTAACAAATTTGCATCCATTGTAACCGCCTATTCATATTACCATTTTCGTTCAGTATAAAGTAATATAGTTAACGAATGTTTAAAAATTAATCTTCAATATCGGTTGTATCGACAGAAAATTTCGGTTCCATTTTCGGACGGCGTGTTTTTTCGTGAACAACTTCTTCTGCTTCCTGTGGTTCGATTGGTGTCGGCAATACTTCCGGAGCAGGCAATTCGGCATCTTCCGCCAAGTCGTCAATATCAGGAAAAGCCGCATTTTCGCTGGCATCACCGATGATTTTATCCAAATCAGCCTTTAATTGATCCAAACATTCCATAATCGTATTTGTTGCGGTTTTCAAATTTTGATGCATTTTTTCGATATTCGAATCAATAACGATGAAATTCAAAGATTGGATTATTTCCGCTTTTTGTTTTTCATAAGCTTCATTGATATCGTTTTGCAGGGCATCAAAATCAACCGGACTTTGTTGCGGAACAAAGGAACCGGCACCCAACGGGTCAGCTGCACCACCGACAGAAGATGTTATCACGGAAGCGCGAATAGGATTGACAACCGACATTTGAATCGGTTTTTGACGATCGCCTGCGCCACCTTGAACATTGGATATGCCGAATGTTTCCCATACCGGCGAAATTTGATCCGGCTTCGGCAACATTGCGTCAATAGCATCTTCCGGTGATTTATCAAAAACAGAATCCGCACTGTCGAAATCCGTGTGTGTCAAAAAGTGGTAATAATCGCGGACTTCTTCTCCGCCCGGAATGGTTTTTAAAGCCGCCAATACTTCCGGATTGGCATCACGCAATAATTGTTGATTAAAACGTTCTGTTGCTTCATCACCCAAAACAGACAATTGACGATAGATGTTTGTCAGCTGTTGAGCGGCCATATCAATATCGGAAAAAGCTTCCTTTTTACGGCGTAAAAATTCTTCTTTCTTAAATGCTTCGTTTGCCATGTTTGTTGTCCTTATGATAAAATTGCCACTACTTTACTCACCGTATCCGTTTCTTGCAGCGGAATATTCTTTTTTTCGGTAACCAATACAGGACCGGATTGTTGGTTGATATATCCGACTTCGAAACGATTATCGGCTTTCAAAACAGCCAACTGTCCGTTTTCTGCCTTTTGAGATTTTGATGCCAACAAATACAACGTTGTTGTTTCGGGTAAGTGCATTTTGTTTCCGCTGATTTTAACCTTAAAGCAATCGTTTGCTTGTGGGAATAATAAAGGTTCTGTTTCAATCGGTTTTTCCGCATTTTCGGAATCGTAAACTTCAACACTTAAATTTTGGAAAATCAAATTTTTCAAGGGCAGGTCGTTATATCCGCCTTTTGCATGGAAGATACCGGCTGTTCCCGATTTTTTGAATTCTTGCAATGTGCCGGCCATATCCAATTCATAAATTTTGACTTGCAATTGTTCCGGATCAAATCCCAAAGCATGTGCGATTCGTTTGAATTGGTCTTCTGTTACTTCGCGTTGTCCCATTTCAATTCGATGATAAACGGACAAAGTCAATCCGGCACCTTTGGCGACATCATACAATGTCAACATTTTATCGCCACGCAAATAACGTAATCCGGCGCCAAGTGTTTTCAAACCGCTTTTTTCATTGATTTGTTTACGGCGTTCTTTTTCTTTTTCCCATGCTTGCAACACTTCCGGTTGAGAAGTTTTTTCATAAACGAAAATACTTTCCTTCGGGCAGTTCAAGAAAGTGGAAATTTTCATCAATTGTTCTTCATCGATACGGCGATAACCTTTTTCGATTTTGCTGATGGCAGACAAGCTGACACCCAGAACACCGGCGATTTCTTTCATCGTCTTACCACGGGTACGACGAATCATACGAATTTGATTTGGGAATACGATTTCTTCCATTTTTAGACTCCTTTTTTGTCACTTCTTCTTACTTATAACAGATTTTGAAAAAAGAAAATAGACAAAAAATGAAAAAAATGAAAAATTTTTTATTAAAATAAGAAAAACAATAACTTACTTTTCGGAAAAGTTTAAAAGTGCCTTTTTCGACATTTATATTTTAATCGGTATTTCTGTATCGATTCTGTCGTTCTAATTCTTCTTTTCTTTTGCGTTTTATTTCTCTGTATTTCTTTTTGGCCACTTCTTTTGTCTTATGCACGGCTTTGCGTATCAGATTTTTGGGCATAATGGCATTTACAACCCGTTTGGCGCCGTTAAGGCCGCGACCAATAAACTTGGAAACTTTCCTGATGGGGGCGGTCACTTTCTGAATGAATTTTCTTATTTTGGCAATAGCTTTCATTACCTTTGCAGCAATTTTGGTGGCAACTTTTATTACTTTTGCAACAACTTTGGTTGCTACTCTTATAGCCACAGCAGCAGCTTTTGTGACTACTCTTGTCACAGCGGCAACCGCATGTAAAACAACTCCGACAACTGCACCGACTACTGTACTATCAAGACCAGCGGCTATACCATCCAGTCCCGCTGCGGCGCCTTCTCCTCCGGATTCAACGCCGGACGCTGCGGCCTCTCCACCTTGTTCAATACCATTTGCTGTGGCTTCTCCACCCTTTTCAACTGCTTCAGCGTTGCTTTCGGTAAAAGGATTTGCTCCGGCAGATGGCTTGCTGTCTTTACTGCCGACACTATCTTTCTTGCTGGCTGAATATATTTGGGAAACTGTTTGCGGGGCAACCATAGCCGCAGACAGCATTTGTTGAGCGCTTTGGAAACCGTTTTCATTTCCTAATTTGACGCCACTTAAACTGGAAATATAAGTGTCTAACTTGCCCATCATAAAGAACACAATAGCGGTCAATCCAAGACAGGATAAGAAAATGTGATTATCTTTGCCACCGAAATCGACTATTTCTTTTAATTGGGCATAGTCCGTTGCATTGAAAAATTCGTTGGCTTGTCCGAACATATAATAGAACAATTGTATGCTTATTGCCATAAATAAAGCCACTATTATATATGTGAACATGGAATGAATGATAACTTCAAATCCTTTTTTCGTGTAAAACAGTGTTGACTTGAATGCTGCCGCAACAACCAAGAATGGTAACAACACCAATACAAATGCAATTCGGAAGAATGTATCTATTAAATAGAACGAGAATATGGCCGATACCGCAAAGAATGTAAAAATCAAAATCAAAGATGTAAATAACGGGTCCCAATCGGTGTATGTTTTCTTGACAACACCATCACCAAAATTTTGTTTTTCTTTTTTCTTTTTAGCATTGCAAAGTAAGAATTGACCGGTGGCCGTTGGTTTAACCGTAACATTGTATATGCTGCAAACGGTGCAAAGCAACGAATTACGCATTGTTTGGGAAACAACACGATCTTCTTTTGACGGGTGGTATCCGATTACGCCCGATATGGATTCATCAACTTGACTGTTTTCGCCAGAAGCCAAATCTGCGCAATAGGTACACATGTTTTCATCTGCCTGATATGCTGTGTTGACACTTCCTTCAGGGACTGCCGTTCTTCCGATATATTGGCTGACTGTTGAAGAAAGCAGGAAAAATGGCGAAATAGTAATGTTGACAATGTTTTTCATCGGAAGGGTAAGCAAAATAAAGATACCGCCGACCAATAAAAGTTTAACAAACAAATCCGTAAAGAAAGCACCGATATCGCCCTGACCAAAGCTCATCAACAATTTGATGACATGAACGAATAACCACAAGATAAAGCCTATGACCAACAACGATTTTGAAAAACCGTATTGTTTGTCCATTTTATAAAAACTGGTTACAACTCTGTCGGCAGATTCGATGAACAAATTTGCGATATCACAAGCCCAACAACTGGACGCCAATTCTTTGCGTAATTGTTTTACCGACAAACATGTTTCGTTATTCAATTTTCTTGAAATTTCGGTCAGCTTTTGCTTTTTTTCTTCATAAGCTTTTTGTTCTTCGCGCGTTCTGGAACTTTCCGGAATTTTTGAAAGTTCGCGTAATTCTTGCTTCACTTTCAAGTATTCATCATATAAAGATTCATTATTTTGTGCGGTTGTTCTTTTATATTGTTGCTGTTCTTGGGCGCGAAGCTGAATTGATGCCATAGATGTTTGTGCGTTGGCAATTAAAGGCATGGACAACGCAAAGGCAAAGATAATGAATGCCAAAACCTTTTTCGTTTTATAAAATGCCCGTGTTTTAATGTAAGCATAAACAATCAATCCGATGGACAATGGAATGCTGGCAAAGGCCAAATATTTCAAATAATCGACAATATTCGTAAATGCCACCAATAATATGATCGGAAGTAAAATAAAATAGACAAGTAAACGTTCTTTCATTTTATCCCCTCCTTGGATCCACTGCCTTTTTCGATTCACTCTTTGCCTTATCCAAAGCAACTTTCGATACGCCGGAAAGACCCGGTACTGCCAATGCCGCCACTGCAATAGACAACAATGCAACAGTTTTAACTGCTGATTTAATTCTGTCGATTGCCTTGTGTACCATGTTAGAAGCCGGTGCTGCCGTGAAATGCGATGTAACGTACGAAATACGTTTTGACAACCCGTACATATAAAAGGCAATGAATAAGAACGACAAGAACGGGTAAAGCAACTGGTCACCTTCGAATTCGGCAAAAGCGTCTATATCCGTAACGGTATTATCCAACAATTCTTCGTAACCGTTGAGTGTAACAAAACCGTTCAATGTAGCAATGCATAAGGACACGAAAATGCAAGCCGTCAAAATTTGAGCAAATGCCCCCATAAATATCGCCCAAGCTTTTGTCAAATAAGATTCTGTTTTTTTGAATACCCAAGCCACCAAAAAGAACGGCAACAAAGCAAACACAAAAGCCAACCGGAACAAAGCGTCCAATAAATAGAAAGGAAAGAATAACGTCATCATAAAGAAGATAATTGTTGTTACAAAACCAATACAGAAGTTTAAAAAATCCGTATCGGTACTGGTCATCAACTTCACACCCAAAATATGGCCGACATTCAACGTAACGGTAATTTTGTAAATTAAATTGACCAAAAGTTCACCCATTTTAGTCGGAAAACCGGGCGTTGACTGAATAGGATATAACGTATGGACATCTTGCCCCTGCATAGATGCCGTTCCTTCCAATAATGCATAGCTGGTTTGAATGAAAATCAGGGCAATCGGTTCTAATAAGGTGCGAATCAATTCATATAATCGTTCTTTTGTAGCGATTAAAATAGCAACAAATCCACCTTTAAACAACGTTTGTAATAACGTTATCCAAAATTGAGCTATGTTCGGTTCACGCAACGTTGTCACAAAAACAAGTACATGCCATAAAATCCATATGAACAATGCTATGGCCAGGATATAAAGCGCAAGTGTGCAAATGTTGGTATAAAGGTTGGATGTCAGAGTAGCAATTGTGCCGAATAGAGCGGAAAATAATTGACACGCAAAACAATTTCTGGGATCGTTCATACGCGCCGCCGTCCGTTGTAAATCTTTGGACATGCCGTCCATATTGCAAGATGCCAAAACAACCACACTGCACAGCAACAGTATGCTTAAAAAGTGTTTTGAAAAGAACATCCGCAATTTACTCATTAAATCCTCTTACTCGTTACTCTTTAAGATCAGCTTTCTCCCGGTTTCTTTCCCCCTATTGGTATAGACGTTCCACCGCCATTCGTATTGCCACCAATTGCAATAGATTTGCTTTCAAAGACAGGCTTGGATGTAAAGCCGCCGGTTCCTTGCGATGCACTTTCTTGAGCAACTCTTCTGCCTTCCATAGCCGCAATTGATCTTGCTGTCTCTTCACCGGCTTTTGGTGCTATCTCTCTGGCTTTGTCAGCACCGGCCACAGCACCATGTAAAGCAGCGGTTTGTTTCATCATTTCTTTGTCGAGTTTCTCTTTAGCGCTCTCTAGTGGTTTTGCGCCACCACCAGCTGGGGCAGGTTTCGGAGCACCCGAACCGCTTCCGGCACCACCCGGTTTAGGTTGTGCACCTATTGGAATAGATGTTCCTCCGCTGGCTACTCCGCCTGGATTTCCACCAACCGGTATAGGCGGAAATGCTCCGGAACTACCAGAATCACCGCTGTCACTGGAACCAGCTTCGCCACCGCTACCCGTACCTTCTTCAGTACCACCGCCAGTGCCACCGCCTGTTCCAGTACCATCACCGGTGCCACCACCAGTGCCACCACCGGTGTCACCACCAGTACCATCACCGGTGCCACCACCAGTGCCACCACCAGTGCCATCACCGGTGCCATCACCGGTACCACCACCAGTGCCACCACCAGTGCCACCACCAGTATCACCACCTCCGGTACCACCGCTACCTTCACCTGTACCTTCACTGGACGGACTATTCGGGGTGTCTTTCTTATCTTCCGGTTTTCCATCCTCACCTTCATATGGTTTTGCACCGGCACTTTTACTGGATTCATCACCTTTACCGCCGGCCGCCACTTTGTTGTCATGGCTTTTTTTCATTTCTTTTAAGCCGGCAAAAGCGCTTTTACCAATATGTCCGGCCGTTGAAACAGCACCCAAGGCAGTTGCAGAAGCCGTTGAGTAAATGGAATTGCCAATCGGTGCGGATGAAACACCACCGAAATGTCCGGCAACTTCCAAAGCCAGATTCGTTATACTGAAACAAATAACCAACGTTGCAAGTAACATCCAAAGGGTTGTCCCGCTGAAAGAAAGTCGTCCTTCAACAAGTGCTTCCACATCGTTCGATGCTAATTCACGCACAATGTCGTCTAACGCATGGGCATATACTATGCTGGCAAATGATATCCAACTTAAAAAAGTCAAACAAAGTAATTTTAATTTTTTCATTTTTGACCTCCTTCGTATAACCCTAATTCGTATGCGTCAGAATTTCGCTGATTAAAGTTAAAACCAATGTCAAATACAGGAATAACGAAATCAACGTAATCCAACATGATAAGAGCATTTCCCATGCCTTTTTGGTGTATCCGCGCGTTGCCGGTGTTGCCATACATGCGATAAAGAATGGTAGCAAGATAATGACAAAAGCCAAGCGTAACAACAAATCAATCAATTTTAATGGTACACTGATGAACAACATCAAGTAGGCAACAAAGACAATCAATCCGACAAATAGAACCTTAAACAACGGTATAATTCTGTCTTCAAACGATTTTGAAATTAACGTTGACCCCACAGCTAAACCGAAAACCAGTTCGGTGCTCATCATACGTAACATACAATTTATGTTATTGTAAACGAATGCGGAAAGCGCCATTCCTTCATATGCGTTATCCGGTTTAAGTTGACAAATCTGCCTTTGTGACGTTTCCGGTGTTGCTCCATGTAATGTTGTATTACCACATTGAAATGATGTTTGTTTGTAAGAAGTGTAGGTAACCATACCATTTTCATAGCCGCGTGTAGCCATAATCTCTTGGCTCAATTTTGTTGATAACCCGGCAATCGGATCAACAACATATTGCGTAATGAAACTGGGTGGAAAACGTAGAATGATGGCCAAAATGGCAATCAAGAACAATCCTTTAAACAGCTTCGTTACCATTTCGCCCACGTTCGGACCGTGAAGCGTTGTGATAAAACGGAATACCGTCCATAATAACCATGCCATTGCAAAAGTGGCCAACAAGAATAAGCATAAATCCCGTAAGTCCACATACAATTCGGATGCTGTTTTGTTGATAATATCGAATATTATGTCATAGGCAGGACAGAACCAACAACCTTCATTACTGCCCATATATTTATTCAATATTCTTGTAAACGTAGCGCCGGAATTTTCCATATCTTTTGATTTCCAGTCACCGAGAAGCGTTCCGATATTATCCCAACCTGTAAGAAAACCGCTCCATTTTCCTTCTGTGGTTGCTCCCGCAATACCCCCAGAAAGTAAAGAACCTATTTCATATCCGACAGAAACACCAATGTCACGACAATTGTCAAGTAAAGGTTGTTCTTCATCGGCCCTTGTACTGGCTGCTTCGCATCTTGCATCGCAATCATCACCTTCACAAAGATGCATACAGGAGCCTCTTGCCATGAAATTGTTTACAAGGGTTGCATTATCGTGGCAATTACTGCAATAGGAACTGCCGGCAGCTTCTTTGTATTCCTCATCATTTCCATTTATGACATCTTTTGCCACTTGTTTTGCTTTTTCAATATCCCATTCACTACAGTTCCAGTAGCATGTTTCCTGTGTTGATGCCACGGCGTTAAATGGTACAAATGCAACAGCCGACAGACACATTGTCATCAGCAAAACAGATAAAAAACGATGTATTTTCCCCATAGATTACCCCACTTAAAGTATTTTTTTACTTTTTTCTAATTATATTATAGACTATTTTTTGATTTTCGTCTATAACTATTTTATGTAAAAGCGTATTTTTTTTGAAAGGGGAAAAAATGGCAATCGACTATAAACAGCAACGTTTAGTGGACATTTACAAAAAATTATATCAATACAGGGATATGTTGAAAAACGGGCCGACTCTGACCTTTGATATCGACACAATGTCCGAAGAAGAAGTTGAATCATCTTATTACCAAATAAATGGTCAATTAACGGAATGTGTTTCCTATTTGTTGGGAATGCAGGGGCAAGCTTTATCCGTGGAAGGAATGTTGGATTCGCTGATTAAACATTATACGGAGGACGATTTTTGGCGCAGATTGTTGTTGGATTATATCGAAGTTCGTCAGGAAGAAGACGAAGAAGATGTCGCCAAACAAAAACAGGAAGTTAAAGAGCAGGGAACTGCTTTATATGAAAAAATCCGTGCTTATCAAAAGCAACGTAAAGATTTAATTCGGCGTTTTTCATCGGAAATTGAACCGCAAAAATTCCCCATTAATGCGGAAAGAATGTTTAAAAATTATTTGCGTATGGCTGATTTGGATCAAAAAAAGGCTTGGGATGTTTTGATTTCGAATCCGGCGTTCTTTTCCCCCATTATTGTGGAAGATAAGGACGGAAATCGTATCTTATCCGTTTCGGATGCAAAGGATATAAACAAAAAAATCGGTGCATTTATTAAGAAGATGAAAGCGTAAGAAAATTATAGACAAAACGAAATAATTGTGTTATAATTGAATTAGTCAGAGCAAAAAGGAGATAGTATCATGGTATATAACGGGCAAGATAATGGCATTTTCAGAGCCATATATACTTCAGATGGGAAAAAAGCAGAATCAGCTGCTGATTTTGCGACCGCTGCTAGCATGGCTGAGTTGTTTAAAAACGCCAAAACTGATGATGAACGAAAAAAACTTTTTAACGGATCCCCAGAGGGTTTTTTGGGTGAACTGAAAATTAATCCGGAAGCGGATTTTAAGGGCGCAGATGCCGCAAATTTATTGGCTGATTACCATGCTTTGAAACAGGATAACGGACGCAATCCGATATCATCACTTCAAGAGGACGTTGTTTTGGCTTTTGATTCGATAAATACAACTCCGGAAAGTAACGAAGCAAAATATTTGTTGGAAAAGAAGGCAAGGGAAAAATATGACACGTATAACTTGGCTTCTTTGACAACAAAACAACTTAATGAATTCTTGGCAAGTAAGGATATAGAAGCTATTGAAAATAGCACAAGTGTTACCGATAGGGATGCGGAAGCAAGAAAGTTTTTAAAAAAGATTAGAGAAGCTTTTGCTAAACGAGATAAATTGAACAGAGCTATTGAATTAAGAAATGGTCGGATAGAACGTCTTTGGAACGCAATTGAACCAATGGCGGTTCAAAATGCGAATAAGATATTGAAAACGGATAGCGTTGTATCGCTTCGGGTTAAACAACCGGAACAGGCTCCGACACAAACGGTAACAGCCGAACAAACGGCTGATCCGAATGCTCAAACAGTTACGGCGCAACCGTTAGATCCGGCAAATACACCCAACGTGCAACAACAAAATCCCAATGATCCGGGACAAACGGTTCAAGGTCAACAAACACAACAACCGGGACAAACGGTTCAAGGACAACAAACACAACAACCGGGACAAACGGTGCAGGGGCAACAAGTGCCACAACCGGTAGTGACGGCACAAACACAGTTGGCTCCACCGCCACCCAATATAACCGTTTCACACAAAGATTTTGCAAAAGGTTTCAAAATGAGTAATGAAGCCAAAGAAGCAGTTGCTGATAAAAATAAGCAATTTTCTTTGTGGAGTATTATGGAACAATTTGCCAGTGCAAAAACACCGGAAGACGCTTTCCAAAGCTTGCTTATCAACGCCTTGTTGTACTTGCCGAATAAAGTGGCTTGGGGTTTGGATATGATGGTCGCCAGAAAGCGCGAAAAGAACCGTTATATCAAAGAACAAATCGAACGGCATGATGATGCTGTGGCCGCCAGTAAAGGAATGGGCGCACCGGAACGTTTGGCCACAATTCACAAAGAAATGGCTCAAACTTTCGGTAACTTGCCCGAAGCAGCGGCTTTGTTAAGAAAAGAGCACCCGGAATTGGTGGATGATTTGGGTTTACAATTCAATAAAGACGGAACTTTGATTGGTGAACCTTCCAAAAAGGATTTGGAAACAATCAGAAAACGTATTTTGCAGAAAAATTACTTCGAAACTTACGGTCATATGCCGACAAATGAAAAGTTAAAGTATTTGCAAGAAGAATCTAAACGGTTACAAAAGATTGGTGCTTATCACAATATGGGTGTGAATATGATGGCTAATGCCGCTCTGGCACAACAACCGGCACCGCA
>JAGBRF010000122.1 GCA_017632555.1 Alphaproteobacteria bacterium
AACAGCCAAATACTTAATCGATAAAAAATCCGATGTAAATCATAAAAATTCCATGGGTTTTACGCCTTTAATGGCTGCCACTATAAAAGGACATGCGGAAATTGTCCAAAAATTGCTTGATGCCGGTGCAAATGTCAATACAGCACGACAAGGCAGAACCGCGCTGGATATGGCGAAAAACTACGGGCATGAAGATATTGCACAGCTTTTGACACCGCAAATAAACAAATTTTCTGTTTTGGTGGCTATGTTACAAAAAGAAAGAGAATAATACAAAAACACTCCAAGTTCGACTTGGAGTGTTTTTTTGTAAAAGACCAACTTACTTTGATTGTATCCGTTCTTGATAAACCGAAATGGATTTTAAGATATCCAAAGCTCTGTCCAACTGATAATCCTTTTTCTTTTCTTCTTCGGTTTTATTTTCGTCCGAATTTGCCTTTACTTCCGGTTTGGGTGTTTCGGCGGGTTTTGCTTTGTCTTTTACATTCTTTTCGCCGTCTTTTTTACCCAAAGCACCCGGTAAATTGGATTCACTGTATCCTTTAATAATTTCTTCTTCTTTAATTTCGGCACGCGGAATTAAAATGTCCGGTTGAATACCTTCCGCTTGAATAGAACGGCCGGACGGCGTGTAATAACGCGCTGTCGTAATTTTAATTGCACCATAACCCGGAATAGGTTTCACGCTTTGAACCGAACCTTTACCAAAGGACGGCGTTCCGACAACAACGGCACGTTTATGATCTTGCAGGGCTCCGGCAACGATTTCAGATGCAGAAGCGGATCCTTCGTTGATTAAAACAACAACGGGCAATCCGTTTGTAATATCGCCCTTTGTAGCGGTTAAACGCACGGTTTCTTCCGTTTTCTTTGAACGTGTGGATACGATTTCGCCTTGTTCCAAGAAAGCATCAGCAACGCCTTGCGCTTCGTCCAATAATCCGCCCGGATTGTTTCTTAAATCAATCACGAAACCGCGGATTTTGTTTTTTCCGATTTTCTTTGTCAATTCATCAACGGCTTTGCCCAAATTTTTCGATGTATTGTCGCTGAAAGTAATAATGCGGATATAACCGACATCATCGTTTTTGACTTCATAACGGACGGATTCGATTTTAATAATGTCACGCGTTAAAGTAATTTCAAAATCTTTTTGATTTTTACGGCGAACCATAATGCGAACGGTTGTTTTTGGCTTACCGCGTAATCTTTCGACTGCTTCGTTTAAGTTTAATCCGGTAACGGCTTCATCGTTGATGTGTGTAATCAAGTCGCCAGGTTGAATGCCTGCTTTTGCCGCCGGTGTTCCGTCAATCGGGGAAACAACACGAACCAGGCCATTTTCCATACTGACTTCCATACCGACACCACCAAATTCGCCCTTTGTTTGAATTTGCATGTCACGGAAAGTGTCTGCGTTCAAAAAGTTGGAATGCGGGTCCAATGATGACAACATGCCGTTGATGGCCGCTTCAATCAACTTGCGGTCGGATACTTCGTCCACATAGTCGGTACGGGTTGTTTCAAAAGCCGATCCAAACAATTCCAATAATAAATACGGGTCGTCTTTTGCCGTTTTTTGTGCTTTTTCAGGTGTTGCCGAAAAAACAGCAAAGCCTAGCATAGTAACCAGAGCAACGGAGTAAAATAATGTTTTTTTCATCATATTGTATTTTCCTTTTTAAATTTTAGAAGCAAACCATGTTTCCGGATTGACAGGTTGACCGTTCTTCCTGAATTCCAAATAAAGCTTGTCAGCTTCATTATTTGACATACGCCCAACCGGTTCGCCTGTCAAGACATTTTGTCCGACAGTGCAGTCAATTGTATTCAATCCGGATAATAAACTGTGATATCCATCACCGTGTTCAATAATAATTAAATTGCCATAACCTTTGAATTCGCCGGCAAAAAGCACTGTTCCGTCAAATGGGGAAATAACCTGCGCATTCGATCGGGTTTGCATAGTCAACCCTTTTGCCGAACTGCCACCCAATGTTGTATCACCATAACGTTGAATAATTCTGCCTCTGGCCGGAAGCGGTAAACTGCCCAAAGATTTTTCAAATGCACCGGCAACGGCGGCGGGCATCGGAATACTTAAAATGGGTTTTTGTTTGGCGGCAGCATCAGCCAATTTTTGCATCTTCTTTTGTTTTTCTTTTTCCAATTTTTCCAACAAATCTTCCAAGTTTTTGGCCTTTTTACCCAAAGCGTCCGCTTTCTTTTTAGCGTCCTGACTTTCAAATTCAAAATGGCTTTGCAATATGGATTTTTGTTGCATCAACTTTTCCATTTTTTCGCGTTCGTCTTCCAAACGCATGGCGGCCAATCTGATTTGAGCCGCTTGTGCTTTGATGG
This sequence comes from Alphaproteobacteria bacterium, assembly GCA_017632555.1. Next base: position 2,365 of record JAGBRF010000122.1, read on the forward strand.
CGGCTTGCAACGATGCCAATTTGTTCAATTCCTGCTTTAATTTTTCAACAGTGCCACGAAGCGGTTCGTGTGTGCTTTTCAAAATCAGGGAACTGCGCAAATTATCAATCGGGTTTTGTGGCGAAAAAAAGACCGCATCCGGTGGATAAACGGCCATTTTTTGCAATCCGGACATCAGGATAACAATTTGACTTTCCCGCTTTGCCAAACGATCTTCAACTTCAACTTTCTTTTCTTCCAATTCTTTTAAGTTTTTTTCCAAAGCAGTCAATGTTTC
>JAGBRF010000123.1 GCA_017632555.1 Alphaproteobacteria bacterium
CATCACAATGCTTCCTTTTTTGAAAACTTCGCCCTTTTTGATGTTGGACAACAATTTGCGATAACGTTCTTCGTGACGTTTTTCAATCGCAGCAACCATTTCCATTTGAGCAGCAATCTTTGTAAATCCTTCTTCACGTGCTGTTTTTGCCATTTCAACATACATTTCTGTCCATTCGAAATTTTCACCATCGGCAGCATCGGCCAAATTGATTTCGGTTGCAGGAACTTGATCACCATGCAAAGCCTTAAACCACAATTTTGCGTGTTCTTTTTCGTTATTAGCAGTTGCTTCAAACAAATCGGCGATTTGATTAAATCCTTCCTTACGTGCTTTACCGGCATAATATGTGTATTTGTTGCGGGCTTGAGATTCACCGGCAAAAGCCGCTTGTAAATTCTTTTCTGTTTTTGAACCTTTTAATTCCATTTTGTTCTCCTTTATATATATTGTTAAAAAATCAAGCATTCTGCTTTTTCAGAATCACTTCTGTTCTTGAACTATACATAAAAAAGCATGCTGAGTCAAAACAAAATAAAAAAATTAACTTTTTTGCTTGACTTGTGTCAATAAACGGTGGTATTATTTATTCGTTTAATGCTTGAAGGTCAAGGTTAAACACTTGTCTGCTTTTAATAAGTGACGATCATATTGCTATAAAGAAAGGATATGAAAATGGCACAAACTACGGCTTTAATACCAAATTTAACGGGGACTTCTTTATCTGTTTATCTACGTGAAATTGCAAAATTTCCGATGCTTTCTGCTGATAAAGAATATATGTTGGCGCAACGTTATCGCAACTATAACGATTTGCAAGCTGCACATGAATTGACAACATCACATTTACGATTGGCTGCAAAAGTGGCATTATCTTTCCGTCATTACGGATTGCCTTTGGCTGATTTGATTTCGGAAGCCAATATCGGTTTAATGCAGGCAATTAAAAAATTTGATCCTGATAAGGGATTTCGCTTGTCCACTTATGCAATTTGGTGGATAAAGGCGGCCATTTCCGATTTTATCTTGAAGTCATGGTCTTTGGTTAAAATCGGCACGGTTGCAACACAAAAACGTTTGTTTTACAACTTGGGCAAAATCAAAGCCAAATTGGGTTTATATCAAAGTACCGATTTGGACGATGAAACCGTTTCCAAAATTTCCACCCAACTGGGCGTTTCCGAAAAGGACGTTTGGGACATGGAACAACGCCTGCACGGTGACGCTTCATTGAACGAATTTGCTTTTGATGATTCACAGGAAGAAAAACAATCTTTATTGACGGACAACACACCGACTTTGGAAGAAACTTTCATTGAAAATCAAGAACAAACTATTCGCAACAAAAAATTGGCATCGGCTATTTCCACATTGTCCGAACGGGAACAGGAAATTGTCAAAGCGCGTTTTTTAACCGAAAATCCGACTACATTGGAAGATTTAGGAAAACAATTCAATATCAGTCGCGAACGTGTACGTCAAATCGAAAGCAAAGCTTTTAAGAAAATTTCCGCTTATATGTTGGCTTAAAACGAAAAAAACGCTTGACAAGTGAATCGTTTATGTGTATATTAGGCGCATAAATTTCCTATAACTGTGAGAAAGCAGTCTTTACGGAGATCCATCAGTCCGCGAGTACGCGCACTGGTGTTAAAGGTTTTTGTATGCTTTGAAGGAGCAAAAATGTTCAAGAGTTTGGCCGATAAATTGGCCGGTGTTTTTGATAAATTAAAAGGGCGCGGTGTTTTAACAGAAAGCATTGTCAATGATTCCATGCGTGAAATCAAAATCGCTTTGTTAGAAGCCGATGTTGCTTTGCCCGTTGTCAAAACATTTATTGCTTCCGTCAAAGAAAAAGCCGTTGGACAAGAAGTTATCAAATCTGTTTCGCCGGCAAATATGGTTGTCAAAATCGTCAATGATGCTTTGATTGAATTGTTGGGCGAAGAAAATACCGAATTAAAACGTTCTGCCACAGCGCCTTCCGTATATTTAATGGTTGGTTTGCAAGGTTCCGGTAAAACAACGTCTGCTGCCAAATTGGCTGTTCGATTGAAAAAGGACGGCAAAAAAGTATTGTTGGCATCGTTGGACGTTTATCGTCCGGCGGCACAAGAACAATTGACCGGATTGGCAAATCAAATCGGCGTGGATTGTTTGGAAATCATCAAAGAACAAAAACCGCTTGAAATCACAAAGCGTGCATTAAATGAAGCCAAAAGCGGTGCTTATGACGTTTTGATTTTGGATACTGCC
>JAGBRF010000124.1 GCA_017632555.1 Alphaproteobacteria bacterium
CTCCCGCCATTTAAAAAGCCGTCCGTTTGGGTGGCTTTTTTATTGTTCCCAAACTAACTATTTTAGGTTGTACACAAATTTGAATAAAATTGCTTGCTCTTTTGTTTTTGTTCATTTAGTATCAAAAAAAGAAAGGAGAAAGAAATGAAAATTTTAATTTTAAACGGCAGTCCGACCGCAAACGGCAATACATTGGCTTTGGCAAACGCTTTCAAAGAAGGTGCGGAAAGCGAAGGTCACGAAGTTACTTTATTGAATGTCGCCCGCAAAAAAGTAAATGGTTGTATGGGGTGCAGTTATTGCCATTCTCATGGTGGTCAATGCGTCCAAAAAGACGATATGCAAGAAATCTATCCGCTTTTACAGGAATCAGAAATGATTGTTTTTGCTTCCCCGATTTATTACTTTACTATGTCGGCGCAATTGGAATCCGTTATCCAACGTTTCTATGCTATCAACGCACCAAAAGCAAAATATACTGCTTTATTGCTTTCATCTTATTCGCCGGACGTTTACACCGCATCCATTGCGCAATATAAAGATATGATTGACTATATGGGTATGACGGACAAAGGAATTATCACGGCGGACAATTCAACCAACAAAACACCGGCTAAATTGGCAGAAGCCAAAAAGTTGGGTGCAAGTTTATAAATTTTTTAACAACAGAAAGGAACAAACAAATGAAAAAAATATTATTTTTGGCAGTTGCCGTTGTCTTTGCGACTTCTTTGACTGCCTGCACAACACCGTCTTGCTGTAAACACGCAGAAGATCAACAAGTCACTTGTGGTAAAGATTGCAAATGCGGTTGCCATGAAGGTAAAGAATGCAAGTGCAGTAAATGTAAATGCGGTTGTCATGAAGGCAAAAAATGTAATTGCCCAAAAGATGAAAACGGCAAATGCAAATGCGGTGAAAAATGCGAATGTGCAAAGCATAATTCCGAAACCGGCACATGCAATAAAAAATAATTATTCTATTATTTTAAACAAAAAACCTCTGCTGACCGGCAGAGGTTTTTATAATTTATCGATTTGTTTATCCGGTTTGCCAGAGGCTAACAAAGCACCGTCTTTTTTCGCCCATTCCAACAAAGACGGCCTGTCTTTCATTATATCCAAACAAGTTATCCATTCTATATGATTAAACAAAACAACTTGTTCGGGCAAAATGTTCGTATTGGCAAGCGCATTATAATCACGCAAAACGCTTTCCAGCAACCGCCTGTCATCAGTCCCCGCCAAATTTTGAAATTCACGTATTCTGGGCGCTATACAGCACGCAGCCCAATCGATAACGCCGGATAAATTACCCGCTTTGTCAACAAAGGTATTTTGCGGGTGAAAGTCACGATGCATAAAGACCGTATCTTCGCTTCCGAATTCAAAAATAATTTTTGCTTTTTCGTATATTCTGTCGATATCTTTTTCATCGGGGAAAATAAAGGACAGCTTTTTATGAAAAGTTTCTTTATCGGGAAAAACAAAAAAATCATCAAACGAACAATCCGGCAAATTGTCTGTCGGTGTTTGATGCAACGAAAACAAAAACGTTGCAATTTGTTTTGAAAACGCCCGTTGTTGATCCCGTGAAAAGTTGGCATAGGTTGTATAATCCCATGCAAAACC
>JAGBRF010000125.1 GCA_017632555.1 Alphaproteobacteria bacterium
AAAACAAAAAAGCCTTTCACGAATGAGGGGCTTTTTTTAATGGCTCTGGCGGTTGGATTACGCCGTTAGAACGGCTCTCTCACAACGGAATCTAAATTCGCAAGCGGTCGCTTTTGCTTCCTTGCTCATTAAGATTTTCCGTTGGGCTTACAGACAAAAAACGTCCACACGGACGCTTTTTGCTTAGCGCCCCTTTCGGTTCGAATCCCATTCAACAGAAATAAAAAAAAGACCCCTCGTTAAGAGAAGTCTTTTTTAATGGCTCTGGCGGTAGGATTCGAACCTACGACCGATCGGTTAACAGCCGATAGCTCTACCGCTGAGCTACGCCAGAATCGACATTGAAGAAAAATACACCAAACCGAAAAAGTTTGCAAGTACTTTTTTCATTTTTTTTGGAGGTCGGTACCGGAATCGAACCAGTGTAAAAGGATTTGCAGTCCTCTGCATGAGCCACTCTGCCAACCGACCTTTTGCAAAAAAACAATATACTTTTATCATATTTTAAAAATTCGTCAAGAAAAAAATGCAAAAAATCAAAAAAAAGTTTACAATTAAAACAAAATTTTGTATAAAATGGGCTGTAATCAACAAAAGGAAAAAAAGAATGATAAAAACAAAAACTATACTTTTATGTGGCATTTGTTTGGTGCTTTCCACCTCTTTGACAAAGGCTGAAACTCTGTTTGATGTTTTGGCCAGAACCTATCAGACAAGTCCCGTATTACAAGCAAGTCAGGCACATTTGCGTGCTGTTGATGAACGGGTCGGTTTGGCAAAATCTTCTTGGCGTCCTTATGTCGGAGTGGAAGGGAACGCTTCTTATATGGACCAACGTTTCAGAAATTATCCGGGAGAAAGCGATTTTTCTTATGACAACGACTCTTATGATGTCGGTATCGTTGCAAAACAATCTATCTTTTCCGGATTCAAAACGGTTTCGGCTGTTGATGCCGCAGAAAGCAGTGTTTTAATGGAACGTGAAAATGTTCGTCAAACGGAACAGGATGTTTTGTTAAATGCGGCGATTGCAACGGTTGATGTTGTTCAAACACGTGCATTATTGGATTTGCAAAAAAATCAGGAAACTGTTTTGGAACGCCATTATAAAAGTTATCAAAAACGTTTCAAAGTCGGTGAATTGACAAAAACAGACGTGGCCCAATCCGAAGCCCGATTAAAAGGTGCAACGGCGGCGCGAATCGGTGCGGAAGGAACTTTGGATACGGCAATTGCCAGTTATGTCAGCGTTGTCGGCAGAAAGCCAGCAACAAAAATTGAATTGAATGATTTGACTCCGTTTATACCGGAAAGTTTGGATGATGCTGTTGATAGTATGAAAAAGAATAATCCGTCATTGAAGGCGGCTCAAAAGGCGTTGGAAGTTTCCGAATACAACATTGACTTGCAAAAGGGTGATTTGATGCCGTCATTGGATGTTATGGCCGGTGCCGGTTATCAGTGGGGACAACCGATTCCGCAAATCGATGATGATTATGACGGAAGCTATTGGCGTGTCGGTGCGACTTTAAGTGTTCCTTTGTATCAAGGCGGTGGCGAATATGCTAAGGTCAGAGAAGCAAAACAATTGGAAAATGAAGCGCGTATCAAATTGGTTCAAGTCGAACGTGAATTGACAAAAAATGTAACGCAAGCATGGGAAACGTACCAAACAACAAAGGCCGGTATGGAAGCAATTAAAGCGCAAATCAAAGCGTCCAAAATGGCTTTGGACGGTGTGATTCGTGAAGCCGATGTCGGATCCAGAACGGTTTTGGATGTATTGGATGCGGAACAAGAATACTTGAATTATCGTGTCAATTTGGTTTCGGCTGAACGTAATATGATAGTGGCATCTTTGTATTTGCTTTCCGCTATGGGTAAGATGACGGCAGACACTTTGAATTTAAATGTTGACCGTTACGCATTAGATGCTTATTATGATAAGGTACAAAACAAAGTTATTGGAACCGGTATTTAACAGGAAAGGACAGCTTTATGGAACAAAAAGAACCATCTATGGAAGAAATCTTATCTTCTATTCGCCGTATTTTGTCGCATGAAGAAGAAACAGCGAATCAAGAAGATTTGAAAACAACTGTCAGCACTTCTGCTTTGGAAAGCGCAAATGAAGATGTTATGGAATTGACCGAACAAATGCGCGTGGAAGATAAAAAATCAGAAACGGCAGATGTTGAAGAAACAAACAGTGATATTCCCGATGGTATGGTTCTTTTGTCGGAAGAAGCTGTTCAGGCTTCAACAGATCGTTTGGCACAATTTGTCAGTTCGGTCAGTCAGGAAAAAAAGCAACCGTCCTTTACTTCTGCGGTCAATTCCAATAATTTGGAAGATATCGTAACTGCTTTGTTACGTCCGTATTTGAAAGAATGGTTGGATGCAAATTTGCCGGCCATTGTTGAAAAAGTCGTTCAAAAGGAAGTTCAGCAACTGGCTCAAAAGGTTAAATTATCATAAGGAAAAGTATTAAAAAATAAAGCTCCGATTAAAAGGGGCTTTGAATGTGCATTAAAAAAAGAAAGGTATATTATGAAAGGTGTATTTTTTATTGCTGGTGAAAGTGAAACAAACAAAAGTGAAATAGCAGAATTAGCTTTGGAAAAGATGAGGGCAAAAGGCAAAAAAGTTGCTTATTTTAAGCCCATTGGTATTGAACATGATGTTCTTTTCCCTTTGCCGACAGCAAAGAAAATGGTTGTAGAAGAAAAAACAGATGCTTTAATCGAAACGATTATTGAAAATTACAAAAAAATTGAAGCCGAAAACGATTTTGTAATTGTTGAAGGCACAAACATGATGACACGTGATACGGTCGTTGATTTCAGATTGAATTTGTTGGTTGCCAAACATTTATGCTTGCCGGTTGTTTTGATTATGCGTGAAGATCGCGATACTTTGGAAGCTTCCGATTTCATTTCACGTATTTTGAAACAAAATCAAGTCAGCGTATTGGGTATGCTTTCAAGTGAAAAAGGATTGGATTATCTGTTGGATGAAAGCGAAAAAATGGATAAACCGATACTTTCTACAAAAATGTTTGAATGGCAATTGGTTGATAAGGCCAAATCAAACAAACAACGCATTGTTTTACCGGAAGGTGAATGTGAACGTGTTTTGCGTTCGGCCGATGATTTGAACCGCCGTCAAATTGCTTCGTTGACGATTTTGGGCAAAAAAGATGAAATTTCAGCCAAAGCAAAAGAATTGGGATTGTCTTTGGAAGGTGTTGACATTATTGATCCGGAAACATCGGCCAAATTTGAAGATTATGCCGCAACTTTGGCGGAATTGCGCAAAGCAAAGGGTATGACGATTGACGAAGCTCGTAATTTGATGAAAGACGGGGCTTATTTCGGAACAATGATGGTTTATAAAGGGGAAGCCGATGGTATGGTTTCCGGTGCGGAACACACAACAGCAAATACAATTCGTCCGGCTTTGCAATTCATTAAAACAAAACCGAATACATCTTTGGTTTCCGGCGTATTTTTGATGTGTCTTCTTGGAAAGCTTTCCGTTTTTGCGGACTGCGCCGTTACACCGAATCCGACTTCGGAACAATTGTCTGAAATTGCTGTGACAACCGCTGAAACGGCACGGCTTTTCGGACTTGAACCAAAGGTTGCTTTCTTATCATACGGAACGGGTGAATCGGGTAAAGGACCCGATGTCGATTTGGTAAAAGAAGCCGTCCGTATAACAAAAGAAAAGGGCGTTGATTTTGCTTTTGAAGGACCAATTCAATTTGATGCGGCGGTTGATCCCGGCGTGGCAAAGACAAAATTGCCGAACAGTGATGTTGCCGGTCAGGCGAATGTATTTATTTTCCCTGATTTGAACACGGGTAATTGCTGTTATAAAGCAATCCAAAGATCTTTGGGTGATGAATGTTTGGCCGTTGGTCCGATTTTGCAAGGATTGAATAAGCCGGTCAATGACTTATCACGCGGAGCAACAGTTCCGGATATTATCAACACAGTGGCCGTAACGGCTTTATTTGCACAGAAGGAAAGATAAAAATGACAAAAATTTTAGTGATCAATTGTGGTTCTTCTACAATTAAATATCAATTGTTTAATATGGACAGTAAGGAAGTTTTGTGTTCCGGTTTGGTCGAAAAAATCGGAGAGGCTGTCAGCCGTATTACGCACAAAAAGTTTCCGGATACGGATAAAGCAACAAAGACGGTGATTGAAGAACGTTTTCCGACACATGCAGAAGGCATGCGCAAAGCCGTTGATATGATGATGAACGGTCAAACGGCTGTTATTTCCGATATCTCCGAAATCGGCGGAGTCGGACATCGTATCGTTCATGGCGGATCTTATGTTAAACCGATGATTGTGACCGATGAAGTTAAAGTCAATTTGGAAAAGGTTATTCCTTTGGCACCGCTTCACAATCCGGCGCATTTAATCGGTATCAACGTGGCGCAAGAAATTTTCCCCAATGCCAAACACGTTGTTGTTTTTGATACAGCATTCCACCAAACAATGCCGGATTATGCGTTCATGTATCCTTTGCCATACGAAATTTACGAAAAATATGCAGTTCGTAAATATGGCGCACATGGAACCAGCCATAAATATGTTGCACGCCGTTGTGCTCAATTATTGAAAAAGCCATTGGATAAATGCAATTTCATCACTTGCCATATCGGTA
>JAGBRF010000011.1 GCA_017632555.1 Alphaproteobacteria bacterium
AATAGGTATCTAAATAACGTTTTATGGATGTTTTGGAAAAGTCGCCGTCATATTCTTCCTTTGTGTCAAATTGAACACCGGCAAACAAACATTTTTTGGATACCACCCAGCCGCTTGGATCCATCAGCCAGTCTATCGGTTGAACCTCAACCCAATAGGGTTTTCCGGCTTCCACCAGTTCTCCGTCGGATAACTTGCTACCGTAGTCAGCAGGACGTCCAGGAACGCGGATATACTTTTTGCCATCCATTTCATATTCGGAAAAGGATGTGGCCTTAAAAGACGTATTGTAATCTTTTAAATCAACTGAATCAAATGTGTAGCTTTTTCCTGTCGGACGGAGAGATTTTGAGTCATATAATCTTTCTAATTCTTTGCTGGTGTGCTCATCAGCAATCGTTTGCGGGTATTCCCCATATTCCGCTATGCGGATTCCATCGATAGATCTCTCTTTGCTCAGGTTGATTTTAGATGCCTCCGAGGGCGACAGAGCGGGGCGTGCCGAGATGTGACGTTTATCCGGGTTAGACCAGCTATCAACACCCCTAGCGAGAACGAAAGGCGCACAAACATCCCCAGGGGAAGACGCGGACCAAGAGGCACAAGTTAGATCACCTTCATAAGTACGCTCACTTCTTTTAGTCATATAGCCACCCAATATGACCGCCAAATCCGTTGGCGCAACTCTCGCCCCATAACGTTTCATAATATCCAGGGCATCATCGCTCCAAATTTGCTCTGCTGTTAAAAATGTAAATTCCGGCATCTCATTCTCCTTTTTTAACGTCTAAATACTATTTTACGCCATATTCGAGGGAATGTCAAATTTTAACACAAAAAAAGGTCAATTTTGTTTTGTTTTGATAAAGCTGATTTTCGGAAAATCTTCGGCGGTTTTATTCAAATGCCAATCGTTACGTGCCAAGAAAACCCAATTTCCGTCATGATCTTGTGCAGAATTAGCACGGTTTTTATCAACAAAATTCTTGATTTCATTGGCATCACCCTGCAACCAACGCGCTGTCATAAACGAAGTCGCCTCAAACAAAACAGGCACTTCATATTCCGTACGAATACGGTCAGCCAAAATTTGAAATTGCAAAGCGCCAACCACACCGACAATCCATTCATTACCGATTAAAGGCTTAAAGATAGAAGCGCCGCCTTCTTCCGCAATTTGCATCAAAGCATTACCCAAATGTTTGGCTTTCAGGGGGTCAACCGGACGTACTTTTTGCAACATTTCCGGTGCAAAGGAAGGAATGCCCGTAAAGGAAAATTTTTCGCCTTCGGTCAACGTATCACCGATACGCAAATTGCCATGGTTTGGAACACCCATAATGTCCCCTGCCCAAGCTTCTTGGGCCAACTCTCTTTCCTGCGCCAAAAACAAAACGGGATTATGCATCAACAATTGTTTATCACTGCGCACGTGGTAAAGCTTCATACCGTTTTTGAAATGCCCCGAACAAATACGCATAAAGGCAATTCTGTCCCGATGTTTCGGATCCATATTGGCTTGAATTTTAAAGATGAAACCCGTCACCTTGTCTTCTGTCGGTTCAACCGTTCTTTCGACCGCTTTTTGAGCGCGTGGGGATGGCGCATATTGAACTAATCCGTCCAACAATTCTTGCACACCAAAGTTGTTGATGGCACTGCCGAAAAATACCGGTGTCATGGAACCTTCCAAATAAGCCTGCTTATCAAATGGTTTGCACAAAGCCTTTGCCATTTCCACGCCTTCACGCAATTCAGAAACTTCTTGTTCGGTCAACAAATCGTCCAACTTTTTATCATTGATACCGTCCGCAACCGCAACAGGTTCTGTTTTATGGCTTTTGTCGGCCTTATCAAGCAAAATCAATTTGTCATTCAAAATATCATAGCAACCTTTGAAACGATTACCCATACCGATTGGCCAACTGGCCGGCGTTGTATCCAAAGCCAACTTATCTTCAATTTCAGACAACAAAGCAAACGGATCTTGCCCTTCCCGGTCCAACTTATTCACAAAAGTAATGATGGGAATATCACGCAAACGACAAACTTCGAATAACTTTAATGTTTGTGCTTCGATACCCTTTGCGCAGTCAATAACCATCACGGCACTGTCAACCGCCGTCAAAACACGATAAGTATCTTCCGAAAAGTCTTCGTGTCCCGGTGTATCCAACAAATTAAAAGTGCAACCTTTATATTCAAAAGTCATAACCGAAGATGCAACGGAAATTCCGCGTTCTTGTTCCACCTTCATCCAATCGGAACGAGCCGCCCTTTGTTCACGTTTGGCCTTTACCGCCCCCGCCATTTGAATAGCACCACCGAACAACAACAACTTTTCCGTCAATGTTGTTTTACCGGCGTCAGGGTGGGAAATAATCGCAAAAGTTCTGCGCTTTGAAATAATATCAGCTTTTTCTGTCATTTTTAATCCTTTTTGTTTTGCAACCTTTTATCAGATATTCGAAAAAATGTCCAGCATTTTTTAATACAAAAAACATACTTTTTACTTGCAATTCGGAAAATTTTATGCAATATTCAACCCATGTGTTAAAAAAAGCTTGCATTAGCGCATTTTTTGGGCTATTGTGCAGTTAATTTTGTTCTTGGAACGATAACACGTGCGCGGGCGTGGCGAAACTGGCAGACGCGTCGGATTTAGGTTCCGATGGGGAAACTCATGGGGGTTCAAGTCCCTCCGCCCGCACCAAGTTCCAAGGACTTTTTGGTTAAATGAATGAATAGGATAAACAAATGAAAATTACAGAAAATAAATCAAAAGGATTGTCTAAATCTTTTAATATTACGGTTCCGGTTGATGAATTCCAAGCGGAATACAAAGCAAAATTAAAAGAAACCGCTGAAAAGGTAAAAATCCCCGGTTTCCGTCCGGGAAATACCCCAATCAACATTGTCGAACAAAAATACGGACAAGCTGTTAAGGGTGATGCGGCAGAATCCTTGATTCAAAAAGCAACTGAACAAGTTTTGACAGAAAACAAGTTAAAACAAGCAAACACACCGAAAATCAACGTCATCAAATTTGAAGACGGCAAAGATTTTGAATTTTCAATTGATTTGGAAGTTTTACCGACAATTAAACCGGTTGATTTCAGCAAAGTCAAAGTTGAAAAATTGGTTGCTGATGTAACAGAAGAAGAAATCAATAAAGCATTAAAACGTTTGGCCGATTCTCATCGTGAAACAGAAGTTATTTCCGAAAAACGCCCGACACAAAACGGTGATGTTGTTGTTATCGACTTTACCGGAACAATCGAAGGAAAAGAATTCCGTGGCGGTTCAGGTAAAGATTTTTATTTGGCTTTGGGTTCAAACACATTTATTCCGGGCTTTGAAGAACAATTGGTCGGCAAAAATGTCGGTGACAGAGTTATGGTCAACGTAAACTTCCCGATGGAATATCATGTTAAAGAATTTGCCGGAAAACCTGCTCAATTCGAAACAGTGATTAAGGAATTACGTAAATACAAAGAAACATCTTTGGACGATGATTTCGCAAAAGCATTCGGACAAGACACTATCGGTGCTTTGAAAACTTTGGTTAAAAACGAATTGGCAAAAGAATACGGTAATGTTTCAAAAATTCATTTGAAACGTGCTATTTTGGATGCTTTGGCACCTTTGTGCGATTTCGAAGCACCTGAATCCATGGTTGATATGGAATTCGATGCTATTTGGAAACAATTTGAAGCTGCAAAAGCTCGTGGTCAATTAGACGAAGACGAAAAGAAAGCAAAAGAAGAAGACTTGAAGAAAGAATACAAGGATATTGCTGTTCGCCGTGTTAAATTGGGATTGTTGTTGGCCGGTATTGCCGATCAAAACGACATCAAGTTGACACGTGAAGATATTCAAAAGGCTATTATGGCCGAAGTTGCTCACTATCCTGGAAAAGCCAGAGAAATTACGGAATTCTATCAAAGAAATCCGCAAGCTTTGGAATCTTTGAAAGCTCCGATTTTTGAAGAAAAAGTTATTGACTTCATTACCGGAAAAATTCAAATGACAGAAAAGAAAATGACACCGGAAGAATTATACGCTTTCGATCCGGACAAAAAGTAAAGGAAAAAACATCATGAATGAATTTGCTCCACAAATGGATTATTTGGTTCCGACAGTTATTGAACAAACAGGACGCGGTGAACGTTCTTATGATATTTACTCTCGCCTGTTAAAAGAAATAATT
>JAGBRF010000126.1 GCA_017632555.1 Alphaproteobacteria bacterium
GAAGAAATTTTAAATCCGACCGGTTGGACGTTGTTTAACTTTATTTTGGATCCGAAAACCAGCTTTGAACGTTTTCATGATTTTTCTATGTCCCATGATGATTTGTTTATGCTGTTGATTGAAAAATGGAACGGACAAAGCATTGACGAATTGTTGAAATTGCCCGAATTACAGGAAAGAATTTTGCTTTACCATACATATCAGGAACATTTTATCGAACAAATCGAACGTTCTGCTTTGGTTCACAAAAACGTTGTTATTGTGGATTTGCGCGATGAAGAAGTTTTATATCCGGGCAATCGTTTTATGGTTTATGCTTTGTATCCGCAATGCGACTTGTCTTTGTTCATTCAAAAAGAAAACGGCAATGATAAAGTGACTTTTTCAATGGGCAGATCCATCTTGAAAAGAACCAGTCCCGTCAATGTCGGCGAACTGTTGTTAAAATATAACGGCGGTGGTCATGCCGGCGCGGGAACTTGTCAAACAAAACCCAAAGATGTTGATGATGTCAAAACAAAACTGATGGGTGATATTTTTGCCATATATGAAGGTGCGTAAAACAAAAAGGGGGAAGTTGTGCAAATTCATGAATACCAAATAAAAAAGATTTTTTCAAAAGCGGGTATTCCCATTTTAAAAGGGGCGGTTGCTTATACCCCCAACGAAGCATACAATATTGCCAAGCAGTTGGGTTGCCCTTATTACATTGTTAAAGCACAAATTCCGACTTATTTGCGTAGCAAAGGTTACTTTGTGGAAGGCGGTAAAAAGACCGGATTACGCAAAACAAAATCATTGAAAGCGGTCAAAAAAGAAACGGCGTCAATGTTGTTCAAACACTTAAAAACACCGTTGACGGGCGATAAAGCTTTTGAAGTTAAAAAAGTTTATATTGAAGAAATAAAAGAATCTGTCCAACGTTATAAATTGGCCATTTACATCGATTTTGAAACTCAAAAAGTTTTCCTGACGGCACAAATTTTTAATGCAAAAAAAATTGTTCGAACGGAAGTAAAATTGACAAAGCCGACCCTGCCTTTATCCAAAGCAACGCAGATTGCTACAAAGTTGGGTTTGGGGCGCGGTTTGCAAAAGAAAATGATAAAAATTTTGCAGGCTATGTATGAAGTTTTTGTGGAATATCAAGCTTTCGAAGTAAACATTGACCCGTTGATTTTAACAAAAGACAAAAAATTCTATGTCATGTCCGGTAAAATTTCATTTGACCCGGATGCTGCCGCTGCCAACAAAGACGTTGTATCCTTGTTGGATTTGGAAGAAGAAACACCCAATGAAACATGCGCCCGATTAAACAATTTTCGTTATACAAAATTGGACGGCAATATCGGTTGCATTATCAACGGTTCGGGTTTGGGTATGGCAACATTGGATTTATTCCGCTTGCATGGTGGTAAACCGGCTTGTTTAATGGATATCGGCGGTGAACCGACAAAGGAAATTATGGCGGCGGCGTTTAAGGCCGTTTTAACCGAACCGGACGTGGAAGGTGTTTTAATCAACATTTTCGGTGGAACAACCCGTTGTGACATTATTGCGGAAGGATTGGTTTCCGCCGCCAAAGAAATCAGTGTCGGTATGCCGATTGTTGTTCGAATTGAAGGCACTAACGAACAAATTGCTATGCGTATTTTGTTTGAATCGGGTCTTCCTTTCATCGTTAAAAAGGGAATGGACGAAGCCGTTCGTGTTATTATTCACGCAGTACAGGAGATTATGTAATGGGCATTCTTGCTAATTCAAAAACAAAAATCATCTGTCAGGGTATATTGACCCCAGCCGGTTTGATAAATGTGGAACAGGCTATTGCCTATGGAACGAACATTGTCGGTGGCGTTGCGGCCGGTTGTGGCGGACAAACAACATTGAATGTCCCGCTGTTTAATTCGGTTAAAGAAGCGGTCAGCGCAACAAAACCGAAAATCAGCGTTATTTTTTCGTCCCCGCAAAAAGCGGCTGCGGAAATAGAAGAAGCTATCAACGCCGGAATTAAATGGATTGTTTGCCCGACAGAACGTATCCCCGTGCATGATATCTTAAAAATAAAAGACAAATTAAAAAAATCCAAAAGCCACTTGATCGGTCCGGCTTCACAGGGTTTAATTACCGCCGGTGAATGTAAAGTCGGAACAATGCCGGCACATTTATTTTCACCCGGAACGGTGGGTATTATGTCGCGTTCCAGTTCGGTTTTATACGAAGCAGTTCAGCAATTAAAAAACAAAGGTATCGGCGTTTCGTCATGCGTTGCTTTGGGTGCTTATCCCATTTTGGGAACGGACTTTGCCGATATTTTGGATTTATTCAATCGTGATTCCCAAACACAAGTTATTTTGCTTATTGGTGAAATCGGCGGATCATTTGAGCAACGATTGGCGGAACATTATCAAAAATTAAAAAGCAAAAAACCGCTTATCAGCTATGTTGCCGGACATTTTGTGCCACCGCAAACATATATGGGAAACATCAGTGCTATTGTTGACAAAGACTTTGAAGCGGCCGACTATAACAGCGAATGTTTGAAAAATGCCGGGGCGGTTGTTGTTTCTTCGCCGGCGGCCATCGGTGACGCTGTCTTTAAATCTTTAATGGGACGAAAATAATGGACGATTTGAC
>JAGBRF010000127.1 GCA_017632555.1 Alphaproteobacteria bacterium
CTATTCGAAAAAGCTCTCACTCTGTTCATGTGATAGGCGTTGGTAATAATGAAAAACACCCCGTCACTCTACCAAACGGACAATTTTGGGGTGGACAAACACCGATTTTGGTTGAATTAAACGAACTTTCGAATTTGCTTGGCAATCAATATAACTATGCCACATTGGACGACAGCGATTTGAAATCAGTAATGGACAATTTATCCGTGGATAAAATCGAAAAATCGGATGCTGTTATGGAACAATATCAAAACTTGGGCATTTACGGGGTTTTGATTTTATTGCCGATAGTTGCTTTATTGTTCAGACGTGGCGTTTTGTTTTTATTTCTGATTTGCCTTTTTGCAACGCCTTCTTATGCAGGATTTTGGTGGCGTAAGGAACAAGAGCTTTATCAAAAACAAATGCAGGGAATTGCCGATTTCAATGTCGGACAATATGAACAAGCACAAAAACAATTTAACGATATAGCATCTTACGACATTGATGCGCTTTATAATTTAGCAACGGCTCAAGCTTATGCCGGCAAAATCGAAGAAGCCGTTGCCACTTATAAAAAAGTGTTGGAAAGGGACCCGAATTATCCCGATGCCGAATATAATTTAAAGTATTTGAAAGAACAGATTCCGCCACCGCCCGAACAACAATCCGCACAAGGTCAAAACAATGAAAATTCGTCCAAGGAAAATCAAGAAGACAATCATGAAAATAGTCAGAATGAAAAATCCGAACAATCAAATGACAACAACGATAAAAACGAACAGGGAAAAGAGAATAGTGATTCATCAAAAAGTGATGACGGGGAACAATCCGAAGAAGAAAATTCTTCCGCCATCGAAGAACAAGAATCAAACGAAAAAAGTGATAAGGCAAAACAAAAATCGGCCGAAAATAACGGTGACGATTTAACCGAGCAACAGGCAACGGCTACGCTGGCGGACATAACGGAACAAAAAGACGAACAGAATGAACAAATGGCACCCGCTATGGTTCCGGCCAAAGACCAAAAACAAAAAGAATGGTTGGATAAAATCAAACCCAATGCCGGTCGCGTTTTGCGTTATCGCTTATTGAAACAATATCAGGAGCAAAAATGAAAAAAATACTTATTTTGTTATTTTGTTTTTACACAACGAATGCTTTTGCTTTCTTAAAAGCACGACTTGATACGGTCAGCGTTCAAGAATCCGGTGTTTTTCAATTGGAATTGCAAACAAACACGGACGTAAAGGATATGCCGGATTTAACCCCGCTTCAAGAGGATTTTGAAATCGTGGGACAAGGCAACAGCCAATCTTATCAATTTGACGGAAAAAATCATACCGTCCAACGTTCTTTAATATTGAATTTAATGCCCAAAAAAACGGGACTTTTAACCATTCCGGAAATCACTTGGGGAAAAGAAAAAACAAATTCCTTGCAAATAGAAGTCAAACCGGATTCAGATACGTTGCAAGTCGAAAATGAAAACGCCCTTATTATCGAAGCAGGACCTTTATCGAATAAAACATATCAAGGTGCCGGATTGATTTACCGCGTTCAAGTGTTCGAACGTATCGGATTGATTGAAGGTACTTTTTATCCGCCCGTTTTGGCCGATGCCGAAATAATTCCGTTGGGAAAATACACGTTATCACAGGAAAAAAAAGACGGCGTTTTATATCAAGTTTTAACGCAAGATTACATTATTTTTCCGCAAAAAGCGGGCGATGATTTGACCATTGAACCGGCAAAGTTTCAAGGATATTACAGAAGACAACGTTCAACGGATGAATTATTGCCTTTCGGATTTACTGATTCTTTTATTTACCAACCCAGAACGTCCATACGTAAAGAAATATCCGTCAAAGCTAAACCCGTACAAATTACCGTTTTACCGCAACCGGAAAACACAAAAATCCATTGGTGGTTGCCGGCAAGCGATGTTACATTGGATGAAACATGGACTTTGCCGGAAGACAATATAAAAGTGGGCGATTCAATAACCCGCCAAATAAAATTAAACGCTGTCGGTGTGTTGAGCAATATGTTGCCGGACATAACCGTTGCAAACGGCGATGATTTTAAAGTTTATCCGGAAGAAGCACAAAAAAGCGAATTTTATGATCCTAAAATCGGTTTAGTCGGGCAAGAAACAAAAACTTTTGCCTTTATTCCGCTTTATACCGGACGGGTGACTTTACCGGCTGTATCGGTCAGTTGGTTTGATGTGAATGAAGGAAAAACAAAAACAACGACTTTGCCGGCAAAAACATTTGTAGTGGCGGAAAATCCGCAATACGCCCAAATGAAAAAGCCGACACCCAAACAACAGACAACGCCAAAAGATGCCGAACCGATGCAATCACCGGAACCTTTCCAAAAAGAAAACAACCTGCTTTATTTTATGAGTGGATTGTGCGCCGGATTGGCTTTGGGTGTCGTTGTAATTATTCTGTTACATCAAAAACATTCACACAAAAAAAAGTTACCGGAACTTTATCCGCATGAAAAATAAAATTACCCCTTGACAAAGCTAAAAAAAAGGTGTATTGTGCGTATTCAGTTTCGACAAGCAAACATATAAGGTGATACAAATGAAAATTTTAAATTCTTTAAAAGCTGCTTTAAAGCGCGATAAAAACAACAAGTTGGTTCGCCGTAAAGGTCGTGTTTTGATTATCAACAAAACAAACCCTCGCTATAAAGCGCGTCAGGGCAAACCGACTAAAAAGAAATAAAAAAACGCCCGCCAAATCGGCGGGTTTTTTAATCAACTATTTCAAATAAACGGGCAAAGAAAATGCAAACGGACTTTGATGTCATTGTTGTCGGTGGTGGACATGCCGGATGTGAAGCGTGTACTGCGTCTGCACGAACAGGTGCAAAGACGGCTTTGGTTACACATAAAATTGCTTCCATCGGGGATATGTCGTGCAATCCGGCAATCGGCGGATTGGGCAAAGGAACCGTTGTCCGTGAAGTTGACGCTTTGGACGGCGTTATGGGACGCGTTATTGATGCCGCCGGTTTACAATTTCGAATGCTCAATTCATCAAAAGGGGCCGCTGTTCAAGGCCCGCGTGCACAAGCCGATAAAGATGAATATAAACGCATTATGCAAGAAACTTTGCTTTCTTATCCGAATTTGACAATTATAGAATCCGCCTGCGAAGGTATTTTATTTGACGCCGAAAAATCCATTGTCTATGGCGTAAAATTGGCGGACGGACGCACATTGAAAAGCAATTCCGTTGTCATTACAACCGGCACTTTTTTGAACGGTTTAATGCACCAAGGCGAAACAAAAACCATCGGCGGTCGTTTTGGTGATATTTCTTGCACCGGCATTACGCCCGACTTAAAAGCCATGGGTTTAACTTTGGGACGATTAAAGACGGGAACACCGGCACGTTTGGATAAAAACAGCATTGATTTTTCCGGTATGTCAATTGAACCGGGTGACAAGGATCCGAAGCCTTTTTCATATATGACAAAAACAATTACCCAAGAACAAATCCCCTGCTATGTGACCCATACAACGCCCGAAACACATGCTATTATTGAAGCGAATTTTCATCGCGCACCCATGTATTCCGGACAAATCAAATCCATCGGTCCGCGTTATTGCCCCAGTATCGAAGATAAATTAAAACGTTTTGCGGGTCGTGATTCTCATCACATTTTTTTGGAACCGGAAACACGGGACGGTATTTCAATTTATCCGAACGGTATTTCCACCAGCTTGCCTGTTGATGTGCAAGACGCTTTTTTGCGCACTATCCCCGGGCTTAAAAATGTCAAAGTTATCCGTTACGGATACGCTATTGAATATGATTATGTTGACCCGCGTGAATTAAAACGCACATTGGAAACAAAAAAAATACATAATTTATTTTTGGCCGGACAAATCAACGGCACAACGGGATATGAAGAAGCCGCCGGACAAGGACTTGTTGCCGGAATAAACGCCGGATTACGTGCCATCGGCAGTGACAAAGAATTGGTGTTAAATCGTTCCAACAGTTATATTGGCGTTATGATTGATGATATTACCACTTTCGGTGTTGATGAACCGTATCGTTTATTTACTTCCCGTGCCGAATATCGTTTAAGCATTCGTGCCGACAATGCCGATATGCGACTGACCCCCATGGGAATTGATTTAGGTGTTGTCAGCAAAGAACGTGCCAACGTTTTTGAAGCCAAACAAAAAGCATATACGCAAACATTGTCCGATTTAAAAAACACCTTTATTGCCCCGAAAGAATTATCGCAAAAAGGTTTTGAAATCAATATGAACGGCGGACGGCGCAGTTTATATGAATTGTTGAGCTTTGCTGATGTATCTTGGGATAAAATGGTTCGTGCTTTTCCGCATTTGTCCGAAATTCGTCAGGACGTTGCCGAATTGATCAGCATTGAAGGCAGATATCAAGGATATTTGGCACGTCAACAAAGCGATATTGACGCTCTGCGTAAAGACGAAGCATTAAAGATTCCGGCAAACATTGATTACAGTAAAGTCGGTGGCTTATCCATTGAAATGCAACAACGGTTAAAACGTGCTATGCCCGAAACAATCGGCGTAGCGGCACGATTACCGGCCATGACACCGGCTGCCTTGACCGCTTTAATCGGTTATATCAAAAGCAAAAAGAAAAATTAAACCCCACTGGAACCGAAACCGGAAGCACCGCGTTCGGAAACATTGACTTCTTCCACCTGCTCTATTTGCGGTCTGATGATGGGACAAACAACCATTTGTGCTATTCGGTCACCCGGATTGATTGTAAACGGTTCTGTTCCCGTGTTCAGCAAAATAGTCTTTAATTCCCCGCGATAACCCCAATCAACCGTCCCCGGCGTATTGACAACAATTATGCCGTTTTTGGCCGCCAACCCGGAACGCGGACGAATTTGTATTTCATAATTTGAATTTTCATCTTCCATTTCACAAATAATTCCGTTTGGAATAATTTGTCTTTGTCCGGCTTGCAAAACAATTGTTTCGGAAATTGCCGTACGCAAATCCATACCGGAATCTCCCGGTTTTGCAAAACCCAAACGGTCCCACGTTTCATTATAATTGAACAGATATTTTACTTTTAATTTCATTATTTTTCTCCTTTATTTTGTTATAGCAAAAGTTTACATTTTTGTCGCTATTTTATTTTATACAAAAAATTAAACAAAAATTTTCTTGACCATTGGAAGTTTTTATGATATTCTGGTGGCTAATTTTGAAATTAAAAACTAAGGATAGAAAAATGGAAAAAAACGAAGTTATTTTACAAGAAAATCCAAACCTTTCTTTGATTGACACATTGGAAATGCAAAAAGGAACAGAAGTTATTTTTAAAGCACGTGGCAGACATCGTGTTCCGCAAAAAATTTTACGTGTTCATCAAAACTTTTGTTTGATTCAACATCCGCACTTAAACCCTATTCACTTGACTGACGGGGATTATGTCGCCGCATACAAAACACCGTTGACAAAAACCGTTTCCGGTGCTTATTACATTGCGCCGTTGACAAAAAATGAATTGAAAGTCATAGATGACATCTTAAAAAAACACTTTAACACATCATTGGAAGCAGAAAAAAAAGCAAATCACCCTTCCTTATTAAAAACACTTCCGATGCTTGCTATCAACCAAAACACTTATGCCAGAATAGATGAAAATTCAACAACGCACTATAATTCCGATGGATGCAGTTCGATCGGATTAAGCCATATCATTTCATTAAATAGAGATATGCAATTTGCTGTAGTCAATCCGGATGAAAAATATACTTATCATGCGAACAAAGATGATTATTTTGCCGTTATTTTGAAAAAGACAAAAAACAATTCCAAATTTTATGTGGTACCGTTTTCAAAAGATGATTTCCCGACCATTAAAATGCAGGACAAAAAGGAAATGATCGCACGAAAATACCAATTAAATAAGTTCTTACGATTCAAATCTGTATTTCATTCAAATACCAGAGCTTAAACACGCTTAAAAATCAAAGACGTGTTTATCCCGCCAAAAGCGAAGTTGTTGGACATAACGTAATTTGTTTTTATGTTCCGACCTTCGCTTTTTATGTAATCTAATTTACCGCATTTTTCATCAACTTGTGTCAAGTTCAATGTTGGTGCAAACCAATCGTTGTTCATCATTTCGATTGACCAAATCGCTTCCAGAGCACCGCAAGCACCCAACGTGTGACCTGTATAACTTTTCAATGAACTGATGGGCGTATGCGATCCGAAAATTTGTTCGGTTGCTGTTGTTTCGGCAATATCGCCGTGTCCCGTTCCCGTCCCGTGTGCGTTGATGTAACCGATTTTATCGGGCGAAAGGTTTGCCGTTTCCAACGCCAATTTCATACATTCTGCCATTGTTATGGCATTCGGTTGAGTAATATGCGTGCCATCCGTATTTGTTCCAAACCCGACCAATTCGGCATAAATTTTGGCACCACGCGCTTTGGCGTGTTCATATTCTTCCAAAATCAAAGTGCCTGCCCCTTCCCCTATGACCAAACCGTCACGATTGGCATCAAACGGTGAAGGTGTAACGGACGGTGTATTATTTTTTGTACTGGTTGCAAACAACGTATCAAAAACGGCAACTTGTGTCGGGCTGAATTCTTCCGCACCACCGGCAATCATTATATCTTGCGCACCGTTTTTAATGGCTTCGTAAGCATAACCGATTGCCAGACTGCCTGATGTACATGCCGTTCCGGAAGGAATTAAACGCCCCGTTGTTTTGAAATACAAAGACAAATTGACCGCCGCTGTATGTGGCATCATTTTAACATAGGTAGAAGAAGTAATTGACGTCACTTCGTTTGTTTGCAACATACTGAAAAAATCCACAACCGGTTCTATTGAACCCCAAGAAGACCCGTAAGCGACACCGCATCTGCCCGAAGTCAAAATATCATCATTCAACAAACCGGCTTGCGATAAAGCTTGTTCCGCCGCATAAACGGACATAACAGAAACCGGCCCCATTGTGCGCAAAACTTTCCGTGTAAAATGTTCGGGAATAACAAAATTTTGAACCGGTGCGGCCAAATGGCTGTTCAACCCTTTATATTTATCCAATTCGTCCATAGTTTGAACGGCGTTTTGATATACGTGCAAACGATTAAATGAATCTGTTACGTTGCAACCCAACGCACTAACCAATCCCATACCGGTGATAACAACCCGTTTCATTAAAACATTCCTCCGTTGACTGAAATAACCTGACGAGTGATATAAGCCGCATCCTCGGACAATAAATAATCCACTAAACTGGCGACTTCTTTCGGTTGACCCAAACGTCTGGCCGGTATAATTTTTTTAACTTCATCTATCGGTAAATCCTTTGTCATATCCGTTTCAATAATTCCCGGCGCAATGCAATTGACCGTTATTTTGTGTTTTGCCAATTCCAAAGCCAACGCTTTTGTTGCGCCGATAATTCCTGCTTTGGCGGCAGAATAATTGACTTGTCCGCGATTTCCCACAATACCCGAAATAGAAGATACAGTGACAATCCGCCCGTGAATACGATTTTCAACCATCGGCATGACAACGGGCTTTAACACATTATAAAAACCGTCCAAGTTTGTATGAATAACTTTATCCCATTGTTCATCTTCCAAAATCGGAAAAGGATTATCATCATTGATACCGGCATTGCAAACGACCCCGTAATAAACCCCGTTTTTTGCCATATCATCTTCCAAAGTCGCTTTAACACGTTCACGGTTGGAAATATCAAAAGACAATAAACCGGCTTTTGAACCCAATGCCTGCACTTCCTTTAAAGTTTCTTCGGCGGCGGCTTTGTTTCGATTAAAATGCAAAACCAACTCATAACCTTTGGGTGCTAAATACAAAGCAATTGCTTTACCGATACCACGGCTGGCCCCTGTAATCAATATACGTTTTTCGTTCATGTGTACTCCTTCATAAAAGTATCTATGTCGTCCGGACGATAGGCGTTTATCAGCGCCGTTGCGATTTCTTCTTTTGTTTTTTCATTATACATTACGCAATCAAAAGAAGCCATATTTTCATCACAAAAAACGACACTGACATCAATTAAAAAATCTTCATCTAATAACAAAATCGGTTTTTGAATTTTCAATTTACGTGTTCCCAAGACAAATCCGACACCGGGCTTTTTTCCTTGTTCCATATCATACAACCCGACAAAACACCCGATTGCTTGTGCCATATATTCCAATGTTGCATAAGCCGGCACCCCGCCAATATCGGATTGGTATAAAACGTCTGTTTGCCGAATTTTACTGTGTGCGGTTAAAACGCCCGTTTTTATATCGGCAGAACGAACGTCCGATATGAAAATCATCGGTTCCTTATGTGGTAAAAGTTCTGCCGGCGTTTTCATTTTCTACCCTTTCAAAATAACACTTGCGTTACTGCCACCAAAAGCAAAAGAATTGCTTAAAACGGTGTGAATTTCTTTATGCACGTCCGACTTTGCCAAATTGATGGGTGGCAACGTATCATCGTAAATACCATCATAAACGTGCGGTATAATAAAATTATGTTTTATCATCAACCAACAAAGCGCCGTTTCTATTGCTCCGGCCGCACCCAAAGCATGTCCCGTCAAAGGCTTTGTTGAAGCGCATAAAACATCTTTTCCGAACAACTGATAAACGGCTTTGCTTTCCATATCATCATTGGCCATTGTTCCCGTACCGTGAAGATTGATATAATCGACTTGTTCAGGCGACAATTTGGCATCCGACAAAGCTTGTTGCATAGCCATTAAAGCGCCCTTTCCTTCGGGATCGGGGTGTGTTAAATGATACCCGTCCGATGTTTCGCCAACGCCCAGCAATTCAATGCCGTCAACATCTTTTTCCATAATAAACAGTGCGGCGCCTTCGCCCAAATTGATACCCGTTCTGTTTTTGGAAAACGGATTTGTTTGCTTATCGCTTAATGCTTCCAGTGCATAAAAACCATTCAAGGCAAAATCACAGCAAGCATCCGCACCACCCACCAAAACGGCATCACAAATGCCTTCTTTTATCAAATTACGGGCGGAAGAAAAAGCCTTTGCACTGGACGAACACGCCGTTGAAACGGTATAAGCCGGTCCCGAAAATCCGACACGATCTTTTAAATAAATGGCGGGCGTTCCCAATTCAATTTCATCAAAGGAAAATTCCGACGGACAATATCCCGTTTCAATCCATTTGTTTATTTGTTGTTGCGCTTCATGAATGCCGGTATTGGAAGAACCCAAAACAATTCCCAATCGGTCGGATGAATACTTTTGTTTTAATTCATTGATGTTTTCTTTAATTTGATCCAATGCACAATCGATTAAATCATAACAACGCATTTGTTTTTTGTTTTGGATTTCGGCGGCACCGAAAGGTATTTCTTTTCCGTCCGCAATACGTGTTTTGAATTTGGGATATGTCATATTTTTTAAGTTGCCGTAAACTTCGCTTACAGACGCACCCAAAGCACAAACCAAACCCAAATACGGCAATGTTATTTTCATCAAAATCTCTTGCAAAATATTATTTTATGTATAGTATTATACCAAAAGGATTTGTTTTTCAAGATGAAAAAATTTTTTTACATTCAAAAATACGCGCTTTGGCAACAAAACGAAACGGAAAAAAAGCCCGATGTTAAATTTATTCCATCCCTTTTATCGCGCCGATTGACAACGGTGGAAAAAACGGGGATTTTTTTGGCTCATCAATTGGAACCTTTACCGGAAAATTGCCACATTGTTTTTGCTTCGCGTTTCGGAGAATGGCAACAAACAATCGACTTGATACAACAATTTCATATGGAAGGGGAAATGTCACCGGCCGGTTTTTCCCATTCCGTGCATAATGCTATGCCGGGTATGTTGTCCGTTCTAACCAAAAGCACAAATACATATACATCCATCGCCGCAAAAGAATGGACAATTGAAAATGCTTTGATAGAGGCTTTTTGCGAACCCAAACCGGTTGTTTTTATTTTTGCGGAAGAAGAAACGCCCGAATTTTATCGTCCCCAATTTTCAAATCCGCTGACCGGTCACGGAGTGGCCTTTATCATATCGGACGAAGAAAGCGCTTCGGCACAAAAAATTTCGGTTGATTTTGAAAAAAATGATGTTGAACCCGTTTTATTTTCGCAACTGGTTGACTTTTTAGGGGCAAAAGAAAGCCTGACCGCCACTCAATTTGTCATAAGGAAAGTATAATGAGATTTCTTCGTTCCTGTTTAACCGTTTTTTGCTTTGGATTGTTTGGTGTCGGCGGGATAGTTGTCGGAATGATTTTATTTCCCATTTTTACCCTACTCGTTCCCAAAGAAAAAAAGCGAATTGTTTTAAGCCGTATTGTTCGCGGTTCGTGGATTTTCTTTGTCAATGTTATGATTTTTTTACGCTTGATTTCTGTTGACTTCAAAAGCAAACAAAAATTTGAAGACATCAAAGGAACTGTTATTGTGGCCAATCATCCGACTTTAATTGACGTTGTTTTATTGGTCAGCAAAATCCCGAATTGCATTTGTGTTGTCAAAAACGGTTTATTGAAAAATCCGTTTATTAAAAATATTATTCGTTCTGTTTATTTGGTCAATGGTGAAAGTCCGGAAGATTTTTTGAAAAAAGGGGGCGAAATTTTGTCCGCCGGAATGAATATCGTCATTTTCCCGGAAGGAACACGCACAAAAAATCCGCCCACCCAAAAGCCATCAAAATTATATCGCGGTTTTGCTCAATTGGCAGTCCGTTTTAATGCCCCCGTTTTACCGGTTCACATAACATGCGACCCTTTGATTTTGGGAAAAAATCAAAAATGGTATAATACCGGCGTGAAAACAGCGCATTATACTTTTCGCTTTTTACCAATCATAAAAAACAAAGCTGTATCAGAAGAAGATTTTCATCATCAAGCCAAACTGTTGACCCAAAAAATCGAAGAAAAACTTTTTTAAATAACCAGTTGACTTTACAAATCTTTTTGATTAAAATCGTACTCATTAAATTGTGGAGATAATGTCGATGAATAAAGACGATTTGGCCTTAGAAATAAAAGAACTGATTATTTCTTCTTTGGATTTGGAAGACTTGACCGTGAACGATATTGATACAAAAGCACCTTTGTTTGGTGAAGGTTTGGGTTTGGATTCCATCGATGCTTTGGAATTAGGAATGGCTTTAAAGAAAAAATACGGTTTGACATTCAAAGCAAACAAAGAAGATAACAAAAAGTATTTTTATTCGGTTGAAACTTTGGCCGATTATATCATCGAATCAAAAAAATAATTGTTGGAGTTGCCATGTACACACAAGAACAAATTTTCAATACGGTTAAAGAAATTTTAGTTTCGGATTTCGAATGTCCGGCGGAAAAATTGACTCCTTCCGTTCGCTTATTTGAAGATTTGGATTTGGACAGTATTGATTCTGTGGATTTGATTGTCAGATTACAAAAAATTATACAAAAGAAAGTCCAACCGGATGATTTCAAACAAATCAGAACATTACAAGATGTTGTCGTTGTAATTGAAAAAATCGTCAATGAACCAGACAGTCAATAAAATTTTAAAAGTTATCGGCGTTATTTTCGCCCTGTTATATCCTTTCTGTGTTTTTTTATTATTAAACAGCGGTGTTTCCATGCGCTTTATGTCGCTTTTGCTGTTGGTATTGGTATTATCCGGCTTTTTGCGTTCACAAAAAAAGATTTTTTTATGTGTCGGACTTGTTTTAATTTTGGGATTGTTGATTTTTGATAACGATTTGTTTTTGCGTTTATATCCCGTTTGTATGAATGCTTTAATTTGTTTTTCATTTTTGATTTCGTTGCGTGGAAAACCGCTAATTACCGTTTTTGCGGAAAAAATGGGAAACAAAGCAACACCGGAAATGTTATCCTATACAAAAAAAGCAACTGTTGCATGGGGCGTTTTTATGTTTATAAATACAGTTATTTCCTTTTTTACGCTTTTTTTGCCGTTGGACATTTGGACGTTATATAACGGGTTGATTTCTTATATATTGATTGGTATGATGTTTGGCATAGAATATTTGATTCGGCGGAGGTGTATGCGTGAAAGTATCTGATGTTCTTTGTCAATCAGTTGATGATTTTGACCAATTTGTTTTGGATCAAAAACGTATTACCTTTAAGCAATACCAATCCGATGTTGCACGTTATTGCGCTGCGTTCAAAAAACTTTCGGCACAATCCGTTGTTTTATACATTTCAGACAATTTGTACTTGTTTTTTTGCTGTTTTATGGGATTGTTGCATGCCGGAAAAGATATTATTTTACCGGTGTATGTAACTCAAAAAACAATCGAAGATATGTTTGCTTATACGCCTGCCGTTGTGACAAATCAGCCATTTGAAACAACCGGCAATTTGATTTATCCCGACAAAATCGTTACCGAAGAAAAAAGCGATTTGATACCCATTCAAAACAGAACCGTTTCTTTTTTCACTTCGGGGTCAACCGGCAAACCCAAATTGATCAACAAAAATTTTGAAATGTTAGCATCCGAAGTTCAAATGCATTCCGAAATGCAACGTGCTGTTATTGAAAAAAATCCGGTTCTAATTGCAACCGTTTTACCTAATCACATGTTTGGCATGTTGTGGCGTTTTCTTTTTTCTTTGGCAAATCATTTATTGCAAGATTTGGATACGGTTATTTCACCCGAAGAAATTCAAGATAAACAAAATCGTTATGAAAACATTTTATTGGTAACAACGCCAACGTTTATGAATGAAATAGCCGCCTATTCAGAACAATATCAATTCAAAAAAAATTGTTTGGCAATTTATTCGGCCGGCAGTTTGTTGACCGCTAAAACAGCACAAAAAATGCTTGATTTATTCGATGTTTCTCCGTTTGAAGTTTTTGCCAGCACGGAAACGGGCGGTGTCGCTTATCGAAATCAGACAACCGGTGAAAAATGGCACGTGTTTGATGCGGTTAAAATGGAACAAAACGATCAACAATGTTTGCGTGTTGTA
Organism: Alphaproteobacteria bacterium; assembly: GCA_017632555.1. Next base: position 13,006 of record JAGBRF010000127.1, read on the forward strand.
TCTTCCCCGTTTTCATTCGTTTGCCCTTTTGATATGCAAGATGTTATTCAAGATGTAACCCAAAATACTTTCATTTTGTTGGGCAGAAATGACCGCATTGTCAAAATTGCTGAAAGTCGTGTTGATTTGAATGAAATGGAAGAAAAGTTGATGGCCTTTCCTTTTATCCGTGAAGTGCGTTTAACAACATACACAACGGATAAAAACTTTTTGGCATTAGCGGCTATTATTTGCTTAAATTCAAAAGGAACTGCTTTTTTAAAAACAGCCGATAAAATCTCTTTGGTTCAAAAAATAAAAAAGCACCTGTCCGCTTATTATGAAAAAAGCATTTTGCCGAAAAAATTTCGTTTTGTTCATCAAATTCCCAAAAATCCGCAAGGCAAAATATTAAAAAAAGACATATCGGAAATTTTGGCTTCATCTGCACCGGAACCGATTGTGGAAAATTTGAAAGTTGATGAAAATTCTCTGTCCGCCGATTTGACATTTTTAAAAGATGCCATTTATTTTCAAGGGCATTTTCCGGGCCACCCGATTTTACCCGGGGTTATTCAGTTGCATTTTGCTTTTTATTTTTTGAAGCGGTATTTCAACGAATATGAAGACAATTACACATTGCATAAATTAAAGTTTACCAGTTTGATTTTGCCCGACAAAACCGTTCATTTCGAATTGACAAAAACGGGTAAGAAAGAATTTGATTTTTTATACAGTGCGCCAAACAAAAACTATTCCAGCGGTAAAATCAGAATGGGGGAAGTCGCCAATGTTTAAACCCATTGTTGTTATTCCTTTTTTTAATCACGGCACGGCCTTAAAAAAAATAGCCCCCGAATTAAAAAACATACAATTACCGATATTATTGGTCAATGATGGTAGCGACAAAGAAAACACACGAATTTTGAAAGACCTGTGCAAAACCCATGGCTTTTTGTATGAAGAAAACAAAAAAAACGGGGGAAAAGGTGCTGCCGTCAGAACGGGGCTAAATTGGGCAATCAAAAACGGATATACTCATGCTTTGCAAATCGATGCGGACGGGCAACATAATTTAAAAGACGTCCCCGACTTTTTGAAATTGGCAAAAGAAAGTCCGAACAACATTATTTGCGGGCACCCCGTTTATGATGATAAAGCCCCAAAATCACGTTTGTATGGTCGAAAAGTCACAAACTTTTGGGTATGGATAGAAACCGGCGGACGTTTGAAAACAGACACTATGTGCGGTTTTCGTATTTACCCGTTGTCTTTGATGAAAGATATTTTGCCGATCATTTGGTTTAATCGAATGGGCTTTGATATTGAAATTTTGGTCAAAAGCTTTTTAAACAAAATTCCGATTACCGAAAAAAGCACAAAAGTTGCTTATCAACCGGATGGTGTTTCGCACTTTCGCCCGTTCAAAGACAATGTGGAAATTTCTTGCGTTCATACGTGTTTGTGCGTATACTCGATATGGAAACTTTTAACCGGATGGAAATAAAATGACTTTGAATTATGAAAAAATTATTCCTTTTTATGATGTTGATTCAATGCGGGTTGCGTGGCATGGCAACTATGTAAAATATTTGGAAGAAGCTCGTTGCGCTTATTTGGCCGAACATCAAATGACCTATAACGACATGGAAAAAATCGGATACGCTTTTCCGATTGTTGAAATGAAAATAAAATACATTCACCCTTGCCTTTTCGGTCAAAAAATTATTATTCAAACGACATTAGAACCATGCGATAATTTTTTGTTTTTCAAATACGTTTTTGTGGACGCCAAAACAGGCGAAAAGTTATGCAAAGCCGAAACAAAACAAATGTGTGTATCCATGGAAAAACGGGAAAGTTTATATGAAATCCCCGAATTCGTATTAAAACAACTGGGATTAAAATGAAAAAATTTGTTGTTTTTCTTTTATTGTTTTTCTTTTGTTCTGTCAAAGCTTGGTCTATGCCGGCAAAGTCCATTGTTTCCGATTTTTTTGCAAATACACAAAACATAACTTTGCACTTTGAACAAACGAAAAGCATTCCCGATATTGAAAAACCGTTTCAATCTTCCGGCGTTTTTCAATTTGTGAAAAATAAAGGCTTTATTGTAAAGCAAGAAAAACCCCATACGCAAAAATTCGTATCTACGACAGAACGTTATTGCTTTGATGATAAAAATGAAGAATTAAAAAAATTACCTTACTTTTCGGATATAAAAATTATAATCGATGACCTGTTGTCCGGTGATATGGATAAGTTGGAACAAATTTTCGATATTGCTTATCTTGAAAACACAAATTCGTGGCAAATAATTTTGACCCCGACACAAAACAAAATGAAAGAATTTATTTCAAAAATCAAATTGACAGGGAATGAAACACAAATAACGAACTTGGTAATTGAATATACGGACGACACAAAAATAAATGTTGATTTTTCAATTATTGAACAGGATTTAACAAATGAAATTCACTGTTAGACGTTTTTTGTTTTTTTGTATTCTTTGTTTTTGGGTTTGTTTGGTCGCCCTGTTTCGGTTTCCGTTTCATTTACAATCTTCTTTGAATGATTTATTTTCTGCCGAAATCAACGGCGTAGCATTGCCGAAAGAAATTACCGACAAATATGCCAACATCTTAAACATTGTCATCGAAGACGAAAATTTTGAAAATGCCAAATCAACGGCGGATGAACTTTATCAAGAATTAAAAAGTGCCAGAATTGAAAATATCACGTATCGGGTACCGGAAAACATTTTAAAGCAGAGCATAGATTATTTTAAAACATATCAACATTCTTTTTTATCCGAAAAAACACGTCATTTATTAAAAAGCGGACAATTTGAAAAAGTGACCGATAATGTTATCGGGCAAATTCAAACGTCTTGGATACCGCCCGTTGTCCCGTTAAAACAAGATGCTTTTTTATTGTTGTCCGATTATATTCAAAATATAAATCAGCCCCCTTCTTCATGGAAAGAAAAAGATGGCGTGTTATGGCAAGAAAAAAACGGGAAAAATTACATTTTAATTCTGATCAAAATGGATTATAGCAGTATCGATGAATTGGTGGAAAATGTTTCCTTTATTGAAGAATTATCCGATACCAACGTTCATTTATCCGGCGCACCCATTCATACCGTTCGAATGTTTGAACAAACAAAAAAGGACATATCCGTCATATCCGTTTTGGCGATTTTGGTGTTGATTATTTTATCGTATGGATTATTCAGCAACATCAAAAGCATTTTGCTTATCGGATTAAATTTGGTAATCGCCTTTTTATTCGGCACTTTAAGTGTCTTTTTATTCAGCCCGTCCGTCCATTTTTTAACGTTTGCTTTCGGAGCATCATTGATTGGCATTTGCATCGATTATTCTTATCATCGGTTCTATTGTCCGAAAAAAAATCCCGTATTGTTTCAAAATATATTCTATTCTTTTTTAACAACCGTTTGTTGCTTTGCTGTATTATTGTTTTCCGACTTTGCTTTGTTAAAGCAAATTGCATTGTTTACAATCGGCGGTTTGTGCGGAACTTTTTTATGGATTTTCATTTGCCCGACTGTTCGAAACGACAAATTGACATCTTTCCCGACTTTCCGTTTTAAGTTCAAAAAAGCTTTCTTGATGTTGTTTTTCATTCTTTGCTTTGTGGGGTTGGGCAACTCATACATGGATCATTCACCGCAAAATTTGTATAAACCGGATCCCCGGTTGCAAAAGGAAGAAACTTTCTTTCACGCATTAAACGGAAAGGATTTTTCTTATCTGTTGTTGATAAAAGGAAACAACTGGGAAAACTTATTACAAAAAGAGGAAAAGATAAAAGAAAATTTTGATTTTTTCAGCGTTTCCACTTTATTGCCGTCCGTAAAAAGACAAAAAGAAAACGCCGATTTGATAAAAACGCTTTATGAAAAGCAATCTGACACGTTGCAATTTGAATTGGGGTTAAAGCAAATGCCGACATTTGAAGAAACGCCGTTGATTCAACCCGATGACTTTCAACATCAATTTCCAATCCTGACGCAACAATTCATTGTTGAAACAAAGTCGGGTGTTTGGAGCATTATCCTGCTTGCAACTGCACCGCAAATTTCGGACAAAGATATTTTGATTTTTGAACCGGCGACTTATTTATCCAACCAATTGGATTTACAAGCGACAAAAAGTTATAAAAATTTATTCGTCAGCTTTTGTGTTTTATTCTTTATTTTATGTTTGATTTACAAAAGCAAAGCCTTTAAGTATTTACTTCCGTCATTTGCAAGTTGCATTGCCACGCTGGGCATTTTATCGTTGTTAGGACAACCGATTACATTTTTCCATTATTTAAGCTTGTTTGTTGTTATCGGGCTCAGCATGGATTACACAATCTTTCTTTTTAACAAAAATACCGTTTATTTCAAACCAATCCTGTTTTCATTTTTAAGCAGTTTTATCGGCTTTGGTTTATTGGCCTTTGTTCATTTTTACATGGTCGCCGTCATAGGCCAAACCATCGCTTTGGGATTGCTTTTATCTTTCTGCATTACTTTGATATTGAAAAAAGATTGACATTGCCAATTTCTTTTAAATCTGATATAGAATTGTCATTGGAATTTATAAAAAGGTAAATATATGGCAAACTGGTATAACGTAAAAGAACAATCCGCCGGGCGATATCGGCTGTTATTTTTATGGAATTTTTACCGAATTTTTCGGTTAAAAGGATTGAAAATCGTTTTATATCCGGTTGTCTTTTTTATTTTCATTTTTGCAAAAAACGGACGTTTGGCTTCTGAAAAATATCAATCCGTTTTGCGTGATTATCAAACAAAGCATCATATTCAAATCAGCAAATTTTCATCCTATAAACACATTTTTTCGTATGCATTTTCTTTGGCGGAAAAAATGAGTGCCGTTTGTGATGAAAAATCACCATTGAAATTTGAAGTTTGTTCGGATGAAAATTGGACATCCTTTCAAAACGATATGAGCAAAGGCATTTTTTTAATCAGCTCACATTTGGGAAATATTGAAGCTTTATCCGCTTTTCCGCGTCAATTCAAACAATTACCGGCGCCAACGGTAAACGCATTGATGCAAATAAATCAAAACAGTATTTTTCACCAATTCATTGAAGAAAAAACCAATAACCCGTACTTTCATTTATACCCTGCCGAACAATTCGGTTTTGGGGAAATTATGGACTTGCACGAA
>JAGBRF010000128.1 GCA_017632555.1 Alphaproteobacteria bacterium
ATCTGCCAATCTGTCTTGAGCAGATTTTTTAGCAGTCTCGGCAACGTATTGTTCTACTGCAGCGCGTTGAGCTTCCGTTGTAATTTCTTTAACCAAAGAATGTTCAGGAGCTAACACACAATAAGTTGCGCCAAACAAAGTATCCGGACGGGTTGTATAAACAGTAAATTCCGCATTCATGCCGTCAACTTTAAAATTGACATCGGCACCGTTGGATTTACCAATCCATTCGCGTTGCATAGTTTTAATGCCTTCCGGCCAGTCCAATTCATCCAAATCAGCCAACAAACGTTCCGCATAAGCGGTGATTTTCAACATCCATTGACGCATCGGCTTTTTAATAACTTCATCACCTGTTTCAACATATTTTCCGTCTTTAACTTCTTCGTTTGCCAAAACAGTTCCCAACTTCGGACACCAGTTGACAGGGACTTCGACTTCATAAGCCAACCCTTTATCAAACAACAATTTAAAAATCCATTGTGTCCATTTGTAGTAAGACGGATCAGATGTTTTTATTGTTCTGTCCCAGTCGTATGAAAAACCGACATTTTTCATTTGTTCAGTAAAATAATCACAGTTTTTGACTGTCACTTCACTGGGATGAATACCCTTGCGTTCAGCATAACGTTCAGCCGGCAAACCAAAGGAATCATAGCCCATAGGATGCAGAACATTGAAACCATTCATCCGTTTAAAACGCGCAATAATATCAGAAGCTGTGTATCCTTCTACATGTCCGACATGCAAACCATCGCCCGATGGATACGGAAACATATCCAAAACATAGTATTTTGGCTTATTTTTATCTATTTCGACTTTAAAAGTTTTATTATCTTCCCAATATTTTTGCCATTTTTTCTCAACGGCCTGATGATTATATTCTGTCATATTAACTCCTTCAAAAAAATACTGTGTCCAGTCTAGCATAAAAAAAAGCGATTGCAAAGAAAAAAGAACAAAAAAAGCTTTATTTAACTTCAAAAAATTTACTTTTCATAACCAGTTGTTAACCAAATTGCATTTACAGTAGGATAGATTATGTATAAAAGGCGTCAAAATGGCAGAAGAAAAAGAGCTTGAAAATTCTACACCCAAAGGGGTAAAGTGGCTTGCGGTATTTTTTGTTACCTGCATTTGTGCTTTCGCACTGTTTTGGGCGGTTTTCGGCGTTTGGTCCTACCTGTATCCGTCAAACGTCACATACACTTTCAGACCACAAAGAAGATCTGAACAGGTGTCTTTATCCGGTAAAGATGGTGCTTTTTTTGTCGGATTACCGATACAACATATTCAATTAGCCGAATCGACAACGCCTTATCATACATTGGAAATACAAATTGCCTTTTCCGTCAAACAAGCTTCCGATAAAGAAGAAATTTTATCAAAATTGCCCGTTATACAAGACGCTTTAATCACTAACCTACGCACGCTTTCCGTTGAACAATTACAAGAAAACGGGCGTTTATTTTATTTGAAGGAATCTTTGTTGGCGCAGATGAATAACCTGTTGTATCCTGTTAAAATTCAGGACGTTTTGTTTCAAAAAATTGTTGTAAGGGAGAGTTCATAATGCAAGCGGAAACATCTTCTTTAAGCAACATTTTAACACAGGAAGAAATAGATGCCTTGCTGAACCCGCAAGAACCGGCGCCAAAATCAAATCCGTTTCAATTATTGAAAACAACAACGGCGCCCAGAAAATATCCTGCTTTGGAAAAATACATAGACGCTTTTTGCCGATCCATAATGACATCTTTGCATCAACTGACACAAACGGAAAATGTCAGCGCCACCGTCCAAAGCTTTGTTTTCGGTCAGTTGGGCGCTTATTTGGACACTCTGCCGTCCCCGTCAATGTTGGGATTTTATGAAATCAAAGAATGGAAACAATCCGCACTTGTTTCGTTGGATTTTAATTTGACATATTGCCTGTTGGATATGACGTTGGGCGGAAGACGCGGAACGTCCGCAATGTCTTTGGAAGGGCGGGCTTATACCCCCATTGAAAAAAGCATTATTCAAAAGATATTAAAAACTTTGACGGCCGATTTTAACAAATCATTTGAACAAACATTCTTGTTTGAAAATATGGACACCAATCCGAAAACGGCTCTGATTGCTTCCCCGGCTTGTAATGTGGTAATTTCCCGTATTGAAATTTCGTTGGATAAACGTAAAGGTGTTTTGGATTTCATCTTGCCGGCGCATTTGTTGGAACAAATGGACGATATTGAATGTCCTGTTTCGACACAGAACGATTACACGGAAAAATTAAAAATGGCGCTTTACCGCGTTCCGATGGAATTGAATGCCGTTTTGGATAAAAAGGAAATTCCGTTCAGTTCCGTGTTAAAATGGAAAGCCGGCGATACATTACCTTTAAGTTATTTCGAAGATAAACCGTTGGAAATATCCTGTCAAAATCAAGTCCTGTTCAAAGGAAGTTTGCACGTAAACAAGAAAAATATTTCCATTCAAATTGAAAAAAAGATTTTTGAGGACTTTTAAATGGGAAACATTCTGAATTTGGCCATTCTTACGCTTTTAGTCGTTGCTATTATTTACGCAATGATTTTGAATTACCGATTAAATTCTTTCAAGGAAGGTAAAAAAGAAATTACCAAAACGATACACACGTTTAATCAAGTTGTTCAAAACGCCGAAACGATGTTATCTCAATTGCAAAAAAGCACACAAAACATTGGCGAACAATTACAAATTGAAATCAACAAAGCGACTTTACTGCGCGATGATTTGGTTTTGATTTTGGATAAAAGCAATCGAAAAACGGAACCCAAGCCGGCCCCCGTTCCGACATTTACTTATGCGGCCGCTGACAAGGGGACTTTTGCCCACTTTACCGCATCAAAGCAACCCGTGAACATTTACCAATCCGATGCAGAAAAAGAACTTTACCAAGCATTACAACGCTTGAAAGGGGAAAAATGAAATTTTTAATCTGCCTTTTTTGCCTTTTGACATTTTCCGGTGCGCTTTATGCAGATGAAGTCAATTTGAACACACAAAATTCAAACTGTGTCTATACGGAAAAAGAATTGGATTTATTCGAACAATTATCCCAAAAACATTTGGCTTTGTTAAAAAAGGAAGCTGAATTGAACGCCAAAGAAAAAAGTTTGAATGAAAGAGAAGCCGCCTTACAAGGGAACGCTTTTCAATCTTTTGGAAAAAAAGATAATTCAAGCACACGCATTTATATGCAATTACCCCCGTCAAAAGCCGTATTATTATTAAATTCTGAAACGCCGGAAAAAGCCGCCGAAATTTTATCACAAATGCCTGCCGCCATATCCGGTCGCCTGATCGATAAAATGGATGCGGAAAGGTCCGAAATTATATTAAAAAAAATGTCCGAAATTCAAAAGCCGTAAAGGATTAACGTATGCAAGACAATTTTTTATTTGGTAAACATCAAACAATTCATACCCAAAATAAAAAAGCTGCATCTTTTTCCTTTTCTTTTGTTTTTCTGTCCCTAATCTTGACGATTTTAAGCTTTTTCATCTATTTGGTTTACAGCTCATCATTTGAAGATGTCAAAATCGAAGCTGCCAAAAGCAGTTTGCATTCTTCGTTTAATTCCCGCGTTCCTTTGTTTCAAAAAATGAACCCGTCAAACGAATCAAACAACATTGTTTTTTATTACCAAGGCAATATTCAGTTGGTTTTTCCATCGTCCCAAATTTATCAGGATTTGGCCGATGATGAAGTCAGCATTCTGATAGACAGCAACTTGATTTTTGAAAAGACAACGGCAAAATTGACGCCCCATGCAAACATTTTGTTTAATCAAATAAAATCACTGTTAAACACGAACTTTGTAAAGGAAAAATATGTTGTCGATTTTGTTTTATCGGAAGATTTGACTTATGCTCAAAACTATCCGGTTTTTAACGAAATAACAACCGAAAGAGTGCAACAAATTCGTGAAAAATTACAAAATCTTTCCGTTCCCGAAAACATTTACGGTGTCGGCATTGAAAAAGGTGATAAATCTTTATTAAAAATCCATTTTTATAAAGGCAGGCAATCATGAAAAAAACACCCTTTTCTTTTTCGGCAGTACAAAAAAAAGCATGGTTGTTGACATTGTTGGACCTGATGATGTTGATGTTGACGTTTTTCATTTTGCTTTATTCAATGTCAACGCCAACGTCAAAGATAACAAAGAAAGAAGCCTTTTTCGAAAACATCCATTTTGATGAATATCCCGTCCACCCGCACGGTATTCACTTAAACTATTTGGAACAAATTTTGGCGCAGAAAATCAAAGGTTTTGACGGATATCGGCTTTATCAAAAAAACGGTATGTTATACGTTCAAATTCCCCAAAACATTTTTGAAGATGTGGATAAACGCATCATTTTTGAAAAAGATAAAAAGCATATTCAAAGTTTAGGCGAACAATTAAATAACATATCAAACAAAATCTTTTTACAAGTTTCGTCAAACATTCAACCGACACAGGAAGCTTTGTTGCAAGCGTCCGTTGTCGCCAATTTATTAAAACAAGGCGGTTATCCGTTTAATTTGCGCATTGTTCAACGTGATGATACGGAAAATGATTACATTCAAATTGTCATTTTCCCAAATACAAGGGAAGATTTATGAAACGATTTTTATTAGTCTTTTTATTTGCTTTCTTACTTACTGCACCGGTTCAATCATCACCGATGGTGCAGGTATCACCCGTTTGGCACAAAGATTCAAATCCCGGCGTTCAAATGAAAATCCCGACGACACAAGATTTGAAATTGGCATCATTCAAACGAAACGGATATACATATTTTATATTCCAATCATCCGAAAAATTACAATTAGATGAAACCGCTTTACAAAAATTACCTTTGGTTCGGTTGGCGCATCCGTCCGCTTTGATTTTAAGGGGCGTTTTTTCCGAAAATATGCAACCCGAATTTTATATTCAAAATCACACGCTTTTCTTAAAGATGGGAACGGGTGGAAACAAAGAAAGTTCTATTGACACAAAATGGTTGCTCAACGGCGCTTTTTTGGAATTGAATGATGTCGGATTGGTTGAATTCAAAGATCCCAACACTCTGGAAAATTTCTTTGCCTTTTTAACGCCCTATTCCCCGTTGCACATGGATGAAAAATATGACACCCCGGAAATCAGCTTTTTGCCAACGTATCAAGGTTTTGTCATTTATTCCAAAACATCGGATTTCCATGTTCAAAAAGTAAAAACCGGCTATGTTATTTACCCGCAAAATGAAAATTCGATTGCCCTTGCCAATGAAAGCGTCACCGATTTTGAAAGCATAAATTGGAATGCATACACCAATTTATCGGCGCAAAAAATAAATAACGAAATACAAAATCTGAAAAGCTTTATTTTATATGTTGCCAGTGGCAGTAAAGAACGCATGCATTTTGAAATGGCTCAACTTTATTTAAGTCAAGGGTTGCCCGCACCCGCTTTGGACATTTTGGCAAATATGCCGGAAAGCAGCAACAAAGCCAAACTGAACTTTTTAGCGCTTATTTTAGCAAACAATCCGGCACAGGCGTTAAAACAATGGAATGAAATAACTGAACATTCCCCCACTTTGAATTTGTGGAAAAACACCATTGATGATGAAAAGTTATTGTCCACGGAAGATTTTGAAAAAACAAATTTGTCACCG
>JAGBRF010000129.1 GCA_017632555.1 Alphaproteobacteria bacterium
AACCTTCCAAAACGATGGCGGGACTGGATTATGAAGTTACCGAAAGTCCGGTAATGGCGGATTTTATTTTAATAGAAAGCGATAGCGAAGGTATAGACAGTGAAAAGGCATTTCCCGTTTTGGAACAGGCTTTGCACTTGCAGTTGCCGATAGTTTGTGTGGGAAACAATACTTCGCTTATGAGTGCTGACGGTGTTGTGGTCGGAGCTGGTGCTTTGGCCGAAAAATATGCCATGATGGGAGGACAGATTTTGCCGTTCGGTAAACCTGATACAAAAATTGCCGCTTATCTTACGGAAGGAATTTCCGGTTTTGAACCTTCGCGGTGTCTGGTTATCGGTGATTGTATGGCAACAGATATGCGTATGGGAAGTCATTTTGGGGCTCAAACGCTTTTTCTGACCGGCGGTGTTCATCAGATAAGCGGAGATATTGAGCAACGTCTTAATGATTTGTCGGAAAGTTACGGACTTAATGTTGATTACTATATGGAGAAACTGCAATGGTAAAATATGACTTACGACAAATAATCCTGTGCGGATTAGGTGTGTTGGCAATTTTGTTTGTGGTGCTTTCCAAAACAAGCGAAACTTCGTGGGAAAGATCAAAAGCCGTACTGGCCGAAAAACGCAACCATTATACGGTGGAAGTAACGGAAAAAGAATTGCAGGAATTTATAAAGTTTTGGCCGGAATTCAAACAAATAGGCTTGTTTTCTAAAAAGGATGTATCATATTCCGCGCTCAGACCGTCTGAAAATGTTAATTGGATTATGCGGTTTTGGTTTGTTTATCATCAAATGGATGCCGAACGATTTTTTTATGTGCGTCAACGGTTGATTTATTTGTTGCAGGCACTTGATATTAAACGTAATGCGGAAGAAATAATCGAGCAAATGGAAGACAGAAACGATGCTTTGTCGCAACAAATGATTGAATTACAAAAATCGCGTATCAACGCACTAAAAATGGCTTTTGAGGAATTGTTACTTGTTTCCGCATATGAGGACAAGTTGCGGGAGATATTTAAAAAGTATCCGTAGTCCCGAAGATTAGGAAAATTAGTTAGGAGGAATTTTTATTTTATTATTAAGAAATATAAATCAATGAAACAAGTTTAATAATAAAATAGGTAGGAAGATGGAGATAGAAGAGGTAAAAGACAAGATAATCAATGCCGACAGCATTGAAACGATGAATAAATTACCGGAGAATTCGGTAGATGTTATTTTTGCAGACCCGCCGTATAATATGCAATTGGGCGATGTTCTGTTGCGTCCGGATAACAGCGTGGTAAACGGCGTTGATGAGGAATGGGACAGCTTTGAAAGTTTGGCTGTTTATGATGAATATACCAAGAAATGGTTGGCGGCCGCCAAAAGAATATTAAAAGAAGACGGCTCGTTGTGGGTTATCGGCTCTTATCATAATATATTCAGAGTGGGATACATATTGCAAAATTTGGGTTTCTGGATTTTAAATGATGTGGTATGGAACAAGACCAATCCGATGCCTAATTTTAAGGGAACACGTTTTACCAATGCGCATGAAACAATGATTTGGGCGGTTAAAAACCCAAAGGCAAAATATACCTTCAATTATGAGGCCATGAAAGCCTTAAATGATGACACGCAGATGCGCAGTATTTGGGAAATTCCGATTTGTACCGGTAAGGAACGTTTGAAAAACGAGACCGGTGAAAAGTTGCATCCGACGCAAAAACCGGAAGCTTTGTTGTATAGAGTTTTATTGGCTTCAACAAAAGTCGGCGATGTGGTTTTAGATCCGTTTTTCGGAACCGGCACTACCGGTGCGGTGGCCAAAAAA
>JAGBRF010000130.1 GCA_017632555.1 Alphaproteobacteria bacterium
AAGACATCAAACACTATAAACAAAAGATTTTGAAATTTTAACAAGTCTACACGCTTGCGAATAACAAAATCAGCACAGCAGGGGCAAGCCATTTTAGGACAAATCGAAAATATGCTTTGAATACGGGGCCGTTGTTATGCAGGTTTTGCAATAAACGGGGGCAAATTTTCCACCCCATAAAAATGCAATATACCAAAATCATAGCGCCCAATGTATAGGTGCCTGTCAGGTAATCAAACAAACCGAATAAATCCCGTCCGAAATCGACTTTTTTCGTGAACGAAGCCAAAACCACCAAAGCACAAACCAAATTGATACCCAAAGTTGTCAATGTGGCTTTTACCCGGCTGACATTCAATTTTTCCATCATCAGATTGATGGCCGGCTCGTAAATGGAAATAAGCGATGTAAGTGCGCCCAAAAACAACAGCACAAAAAATATCAACATAAAAAATGCGCCACCGAACATTTTGTTAAAAACAAAGGGCAGGGTGACAAAACTCAATGTCGGACCTTGTCCTGCGTTTAAACCAAAAGCAAATACCGCCGGCAAGACAATCATGCTGGCCAATATGGCGACCGCTGTATCCAAAATAACTACATATAAGGCCGATTTTTTGATATTACTGCCGGCTTTTAAGTATGAACCGTAAATAAAGCAGACCCCCAATCCCAACGACAATGAATAAATAGCTTGTCCCAATGCCAATAATGTCAAATGCGCAAATTTGTTCCAATCAAAACTGTTGCCTGAAAAGCCCAATTGTTCCCAACGCGGAATGAATAAATAAGCAAATCCTTTTTCGGCACCGGGTAAAAACACAATTCGGCCGACCATAAAAAGCAACAACAAAAACAACAAAGGCATTAAATAAAGGGATACTTTTTCAATACCGCTTTTAACACCTTTCACCAAAATCGATCCGGCAACGATCATGCACGCTAAAATCCAAAACAATTGTTGTCCGAATGATGAGGTAAGAGAGTCAAATAAGTTTTCATCGATGTTTATTCTGTCAAATCCAAACCAATTTTTTGTGGCCGCAACGACATAAGAAAGCGTCCACCCGATAACAATAATGTAAACCGCGGCAACCGCAAAGATGTTGAACAATGTCAAACCTCCGCCAATTCGGCCCCACCACGGTGAAACTTTTTCATTGACGACTTTTTGAAAACCGTCCACAAAGTTTGATTGTGCAATATGTCCGAATACCAATTTGGCGGTCAGCAAAAAATACCCCAAAAAACCGACACAAAGCAAATAAATCAATAAAAAGGCACCACCACCGTTTTGGGCTGCCAAATACGGGAAACGCCAAATGTTGCCTAATCCGATGGCTGAACCGGCCGCCGCTAATATAAAACCAATTTTCGAACCCCAAGTTGCACGCATGTTTTTTTACTCCTTTCGGGCATAATATCGTATTTCGTTTTGAATTTCAAGTGGGCGCTGTTTTAATGCGTTATCAAAATAAGCAAAATAACCGAAGCGACAAATAAAAATTCCCAACGTCTTTTTGTTTGTAAATCGGATTGCTTGAATTTGAAGAATCCGATAAAGCGACTTAACAAAATAATCCAAATCAAAGATAAGTAAACAATACAGGTAACATACGCCGGATTTTCGGTATAGTACATTGCCAAACTTTTCGAAACGGTCATGGATAACAATAAGATGAATATAAAGCTTTTCTTTAATGTGTTCGGATTGAACAATTCTTTTATCGGCAGTTTCTTTTTGGCATAAACAAAAATATGAATAATACCGATGGCAAGTCCGATTAAAAAGCTTCGCCAACAAGCACAAATCAATTGATTTTCATTCGAATAGGACATGATTGTTTTATTTAAAACCGAATTGCCTGCGCTTAAAAACAAAACCGGAAGCAACAGAAAAAATGCTTTCCGAGTAAGTGTTGTTTGGCGGTATTTTAACAAAGCATATACAGCTCCGCACAATGAAAGCAATATCAATATCGATTTTACGGGTGTTTCTGTATAATATGTAATAATGGCCGGCTCAATCAAAAACCACATAAAAAAGGCAATGATAACCGAGCAGGGTATAATCGAACTGACCGTTTCCGAACCGTAATTTTTGTTGATGGTAAAGGTCAGGTAGTCCGTATAGGCTATAATCCCTCCTTGCAATAACGATATGACATAAAAGTCAATCGGAAAAACGGCGGGATAAAGGCACAAAAAAGGCAATAAGAAAATAACAATAAACCAACCGCGGTAAACCAAAAAAACGTTGGCGTTTATTTTTACACTTTGGGCAAACAAATAATAAAAAGCACTTGCAACAGAAGCCATTAAAGCAAATACAATCCACATTTGTCGTTCCTCGATTAGTAATAAGACCTTTTTATGTGTCCCAAAGGCGATAAATTATAATTCTTTTTCCATAATTTATGTCCGACAGCAATTTTATGCGTCCATGCCTTTGGCGTATCCAATAAATGCACGATAACGGCATTTTCCATGACGGGTTCTTCATTTATTCCATAAAATTGTTTGATTTCATCAGTGGTGGATTTGATAAAAGTCGGCGCCATAAAATTATATTTGGGTGGCAGGAAAACAACATTTTCTTTGAATACAGTATTAAAAGCGTCTTGATCCATAAAATGCTTTTCATCATTTTTTATTTTCCATTTTACCAATTGTTCGGTGACTTTGTCTTTTCTCATTTTTTCCAAATTCAGCAACATAATACCGCTGTTGAAATAACCTTTCAAACCCAATCGTTCATGCGCTTTTGCAAAAATGGTTTCCGCCAATCCTTTGACAACAGCCGCGTAATGATTTGATAAATCAGTTTGATACAATTCCTTTAAGTCGCCTTGGACAATTATGTCCGCATCTAAGTAAAGTATTTTATTTTTATCGGGAAAAATATCGGGTAAATAAAATTTTGTTAAAGCCGTTGAGCTTACCCATGTGTGAGTTTTCTCAAATTCAGGCAAATGCGTTTTATGTTCCATTAAATGAACGCCCATGCCGGTAAATAGTGCTTTGTTTTCTTCGGATAAGTCGTGTCCCAATACGTAAATATTCAAATCGGTAGTTTCTTTTTTGTTTCTTTGAATGGAACTGATGGCGACAACACACGGAACAACGTATTTGTTGTCAATTGCAAAAACAATGTTTACGGAATCGTCCTTTTTCTTAAAATACAGGTAAATCCCAAGCGTTGAAGCGCAGAAAATAAGCAAAGCCAAAATAAAAAGTAATAATTTTTTCATAAAAACAACCTTTCAATGTCGGATTTTAACCAAAAGTTAATCATAGCGCAACATAAAATTATAAATAGAGTGTTTTTAAGGAGTATTTTTTAATTTTACAGCTTGACATTTGAAAAATAAGGAATATATTGGACATATTTTTTTGAAAATGAAATGAGTGTTAAAAAGCCGTTAGTCGCTGATTGACGGATGAACAGGATTTTTGATATGAAAGACAGTGTATATTATGTAGTCGGACTTAAAACGGGCAAAGAAGGGGATTCTTTTGAAGCTTTCTTGGCTGAATTTGACAAAGATCAAATGGTTTGTGTGAATACTTTTTGCGAACCGTATACGGCGGAATTGCAAACAAAAATGCAAGCATTAAAAGCTATGGCAAAGAAAAAAAATTATACGGATATTGTCGAATTGCCGGAATTTAAGTCAATTCACGGCGAATACGTGCGTCAATCGGCGGTTTGTATCGACAAGATGTGTCAAAACTTCGGATTGACAAAGGAAGCCATAGATGCTGTCGGATTTTACGGCGAAAAGTTGGATTGCAATTTAGTTGTTGATCCGAAAACAAACGAAATCCAAACACATACATTGCAAATGGGTTCAGGCAAAATGTTGGCCGATTTGATTGGTATAAAGGTTGTGTATGATTTTTACCCGATGTCGTCCCAAACGGAAAAACAAAATTTATTGCCGGAAAACGAAACGTTATTCCTTTCGACCTTAAACAACACGGGCGAAACGTCACATGAAGTTGTCGGGAAAAAATTAGCAAAGCGAAACGTTTACCGCAACGAACGATACGAACACAAAGAATATGAATATGATGACATGCTGAACGATGAAGTGGAATTGCCCCGTAAAGTAAAAAAATTTGCTAAACAGGGACCATGGGCACGCATGGGGAATCAAGGACGCTTTTATCGGTAAAGTCAGCCTTTTTTTGCCACTTTCATAAGCACCAAAAATCCGACAAAGACAATAATTGCCGCTATAATGCCGATGTTTTGTGATAAATCGACCGGTAATCCCAAAAACAATTTGTCATACGCTATGTAAGTCACGGAAACCGCCGTCATGAACACAGCCGGCAGAAACGAAATCCAAAAAAACTTCTTTTTTCTGTATAAATAAATTGTGACCAACCACAAAGTAAACATAGCCAATGTTTGATTAAACCAACCGAAATAACGCCAAACAGTTGCTACCGGAATGATGGATAACAAAATACCGCCCGTCAATACGCACAGGGAAAGGATTAAACGCCAATGTGTTTTTTCTTGCGGTAATTTCAAAGAATCCGCCAATGTTAAACGTGCTGAACGGAAACAAGTGTCACCCGTTGTAATGGCCAATATGACAACGGAAGCAATGGTCACAATACCGCCGATATTTCCCAATAATCCTTGGGCGATTTCGGATACAACGCCACCCGTGTCTACGCGTCCGATAGTTTCGAACAAAGCCTTTGTTGACGGATAAAAGCTGATGCCCAAAGTTGCCCAAATAAGTGCGATAATACCTTCTGTAATCATGGCACCGTAAAAAACGGGTCGTCCGTATTTTTCATCTTTCAAGCATTTGGCAATCATCGGTGATTGTGTCGCGTGGAAACCGCTGATAGCACCACAGGCGATTGTGACAAACAGCAAGGGGAACAATGGTAATCCCGCCGGATGTTGATTTGTCAATTCAAAATTCAAAAATGGGGGAATATCCCTTGAAAATAAAGCGATAATTAAACAAATGCTGGAAACAATCAAGCAAAGTGCGAACAAAGGATAAAAGCGTCCGATCAACTTATCGATGGGCAACAAAGTTGCAACAAAATAATAACCGAAAATGGCGGCCAACCATGCCCATGTGGGTAAATGAGTTATACCGCCCAATATACTTGCCGGACTTTTGGCAAAAATGGCACCGACCAACAGCAACATGGAAATCAACAAAAATAAAGCTACATATTTTAAATATTTGCCAAAATAATTTTCTATGAAGTAAATCAGCGATTTTCCTTCGTGTTTCAAAGATAACATACCGGATAAATAATCGTGAACGGCACCGGCAAAAATGCAACCAAAGACAATCCACAATAAACAAACCGGTCCGTAAACTGCACCCAAAATGGCTCCGAAAACGGGACCCAATCCGGCGATGTTCAGAAATTGAATCAAAAATGCTTTGTATGTCGGAAGCGGAATATAATCCACGCCGTCCGCATGTCGAATGGCCGGGGTTTTATTTTCCGTTATACCCCATATTTTTTCAACCAATGTACCGTAAATGAAATATCCAAAAATTAAAGCCATACAGGCTATCATAAAAAGCAACATATTTTCATCCTTTTGTTTAATGAATTCGTTCGATTTATGAATGCGAATTATAGCATACAATTAAATTCTGTCAACTGCTTTGAAAGGGCTGTTATTATTTGACTTTGAAAAGAATATGTGGTATAATGGACAACATGTTGTGAAAGGGATGTGCGATGGATATAAAAAAATGGCATGATACTTGGGGGACAATCACATGGAGATATGATTCCGAAAAAGATATTTCGGAAAAGACGGATAAATTATTGGCCGCCGGTGTAGATGTGAATATGCGTAATATGGTGCAAGGTAGAGAGACCCCATTGATGAAGGCCATTACACGTGGGTTTCCCGGAGTTGTTCAAAAATTAATTGATGCCGGAGCCGATGTGAATTTGGGAGACGCGGATGGAACTACACCGTTAATGGAAGCGGCCAAGTGGGGAAAAAATAAAATTATTGAACAATTGCTTATCTCTGGGGCCAAGATAGATATGAAAAATTTCTGGAATAAAACGGCATTGATGTGTGCGGCGGAAAAAAACAACGTTGTTACTATACAAAAATTGATTGATGCCGGTTCTGATTTAGATGCACAAGACGTATATGGTTGTACGGCATTGGATCAAGCTGTTATGAACGGACATTCTTTTGATGTTGTAAAACAATTGATTGATGCAGGGTCAAATATCGATTTGCAAAACAAAGATGGTAACACAGCATTGATGCATGCTATTTTCAGACAGTTTGGCAGGATAAAAATAGCCGAAGATTCTATAGATTATTTGATAGCTAAAAAAGCAAATTTGGACATACAAAATAACGATGGTAAAACGGCATTATTTTTTGCTGTTGTAATCCACCGTACAGAAGTTATTGAAAAGTTGATTTATGCAGGTGCTGACATAGAATTAAAAGATAAGGAAGGTATGACGGCTTATGATTTTGCAATAAAGGAATCTTTTCCGGAAGGTGCGGAGTTGTTGAAAAAAGCATTGGAAAATAAATGGCAAGAACGAAAAGACAAACAAAAAAAATGTGATGCAGAAGAAGAATGGAAAAAAACGTGGGGTACAATCGATTGGCAGGAAGATTCCGAAGATACGATGATAAAAAAAGCTGAAAGTTTTCTTGATTCTGGTGCCAATATCAATACGGCGATTTTGCACAATTATAACAGAACACCATTGATGTGTGCCGTAACAATGGAAAAAGCAAAATTTGTTGACTTTCTTATCTGTGAAAAGGCCGATGTAAATAAAATGGATACGCGTGGCTTTACACCGTTGATGGTGGCGACGGTAAAAGGTAATAAAGAAATAGCCGAAAAACTGCTCAACGCCAAAGCCGATGTGACAAAAAGACGGCAAGGCGTCAGCGCTTTGGATATGGCGAAAAAGTATGGGCACGATGATATTGCAAAATTGTTGATATCTCAAAAGAATATATCTCTTGTGGCAAAAAAACATCGTGGCGGTCGGATATAAAAGGAGAGGAATATGCCGGATTTTACATTTTTAACAGAAGAACAAATTTGGGGCGATGGTGCCCTTGATGTAATGAAGTGTTATGGAACAAAAGTTGCACCAACGGATCTGACAGTCATATTGGGTTGTTATATGACTGGTTTTGGTAATTGTACTCCTGAAGATGATCTAACTTGTGCCTTTTGGTCCGCGTCTTCCCAGAGAAATGAAGACGTGCGTTGC
>JAGBRF010000131.1 GCA_017632555.1 Alphaproteobacteria bacterium
CGGGTTGTATGGGTATGCGAAACACTTTTGCGGGTGTTATTTCGCCTAAAAAATTCTTTTTTATTTCATATAAAGTGAAATAATTTATAAACCAGTTTTTTATCGGTGAAAATTTTTGTGAATTTAACATTTTATCCCCTTTTCGTGTTGTTTGGTGAAATGTTCACATTAAAGGGCAAACAAAGTCAATAAAAAAACAAAAAAAGCACAGCTTTTTATAAACTGTGCTGACATAGACGATAAAATAGTATTACAGGTTATACTTTCATATATATTTTTGATAAGCGTCTTTGATTTGTTGGCAAACTTCATCGATGGAAAGATGAGTCGTGTCAATAACCAAATCAAAAGCCGAATTATTTTCAATATCGACTTGATAGACGCGTAAAAAACGTTCCCGTTCACTGTGACGGCGTTCTTCAATGGCTTTGATGACTTGGTCCACGTTATCGTATTTGCTTTCACCGGAACGCACTGTATCGTTAAAAATACGTTCGGCAGCTTGTTTTTTATCAACAATCAATTTGACTTTGAATGAATCGGGCATAAAATGCCACGCCAAACGTGAATCAACGATATAGGCTTTACCGTCATTGTTCATGGCCTTGATAACGCCATCAATTTTTTCATCTATACTCTTATCTTTGTCGGCAAGATGATTTAATTCCAATGTGGTAATGCCCATTTGTGTGGCTATTTGCCGTTGAGCCGAACCGGTGGAATAATAAATCAAATCCAAATCAGCACTCAACTTTTTTGCTACGCTTGATTTTCCCGAACCCAAAGAACCGGTGATAGTAATGGATTTTTTCATGAACGACACCCTATGAAGCTCTGCGAATTGAACCTTGTATTTGTGCGGGTTCGTTATCTTGTTCGGGTGTTTGAATGTCCCCGTCAATATCGAACTTCGCCAAATTGTTATATTGTTTTTCTATTGCCTTTAACGCCAATTGAACTTGTTCGGAAGCTTTATTCAATTTTCCCAAATCGGTTGATTGGTTGGCAAATTCCACAGCTTGTTGAATGTAGTTCATCGCCGAGAAGGCTTTCTTATGCGCTTCTTCGATTTGTTCTACGTTGTACAAACGTTGATGTATCTTGTTGATTGCATCCATTTTTTGTTGAGCTGTTTTTTGAACTTCTGCAATTTCCTTACGGACAGCTTCAATGGCCTTTTGCGTTACACTCTTGATAACCGTATCTGTTCTGGTTTTAATCAAGTTGGCTTGTATAGACGCTTTATCCGTATCAGCCACTGTCGGCGCTTGTTTGTTTGCCAATTCTTGCAAGATAACAAAAGCATCTTTTGCTCTGACCAATTCCGTTTTAGCCATCGGGGTTGAAGCCAATTGCAAAATTTGTTCTGCTTTTTCGATTTGTTCACCGGCATCAGCCACCATTTTTGTCAATGAACGAATACGTTCTCTTGCTTCTTGCATTGTCTTGTTTAATTCTTTTTCCTTTTCTTTGTCTTCCAAACGTCTTTGTAAATCAGCAGATGTTGATTCCAAATGTTTAATGAAAGAAGTAAAGTCAATATTTGTTTGCGGATTATGTGTTGCGCCTTTTACCATGATGGAAATTGGCGGATATCCGGTAAAGTTTTTAAAGCTGATAGCAAAGGATGAGTTGACTGACCATGCCGGAATGTCAAAGTTTGTTTGTATCATCGCATTGGCGTCCGGCGTTCTCATAACCGTATCAGATGTTCTGAATATTCCGTTTGTGATAGCAAAACTGCCTTCCAGAGAATCAAATGCCGTTTCACCGATTGTGACTTCACGGTTTAATTGATTTTTCAATGAATCAAATGATTCTTTACGCGACAAGTTTGCACGTACACGGCGTTCGAAAGCGTTTAAGTTCAAGCTGGAAATGATACCGTCTTGAACGGCAAAACGACCGGATCCGGATAATTCGTGAATCATATCATCAAATGAATTTCCGCGTGTGTTGAAATCCCACATCAAAGAAAATAAACCGCTTTTCAAACGGAACATACCCAATGTTATCAAATCCGGACGAACAGGAACTTTATCCATTTTCAAAGAACCTTTGATAAACGGAGTTGCCGTGCTGTAATTCAAAGCGGCGGTTAAATCAATTTTTCCGCCACCTAACATAGCTGTTGCGCTGTCGATAAGCAACATTTTTTGGGATAATCCGATACGTGAATTTAATAAACTCAATTCAATTTTACCCAATCCGGCTTTTTCCGCAGACAATTGAAGGTCCATACTTAAATCTTCCAAACCGGAAAAGTCAAACAGATTGTTGGAAAATTGGGTTTTACCCGTTTTTGCATTTGTTCCGCTGACAATGTTTTTGGACGAAATGAATTTATCAAAGTAAAGGTACGGGGTTTGGATGTTTCCTTGAATATTCGATCCGTTTTCCGTTGTTTGAATGGTTAAATCGCCTTGCAATTTTTGTGACCCGATGGTCAAATTTGAATTTGTGAAAGCCAATTCACCCGGAATGCCCTTTATGTTACCTTCAAAGGCAAAGTTTCCGTTTAATGACGGGAAATGATCAAATTTGACACCAAACAAGTTCATAAATTGTTGGAAGTTCGGATGAGAAATTTTTACGGACATCGTGTAATTCGGGTTGGACATTAAAATCTTTTCAACGTTTCCTTGGAAATAAATTCGTCCTTGGGTAAAGGAAACATCGGAAGCTAATGCCATCTTTTCAAAAGAACCGGAAAGGTTGGCCCGTAAGTTGACTTTGTTATTGTTGTTGACCAACGGGGATTTGATTTTCAAACGGCTCAACAACAATAAAGATTTCGGCATTTCCAAATTGAGCTGAACATCTTTGAATACCAAAGAATTATCCGGTAATTTTTGAATAGTTCCTTTGTAATCAATGTTTGACATTGCCATTTGAGAAACTTTCAAACTGTCGGTTTTCCATGTCTTGTTTTCAATTTTTCCTTCATAAGAAAATTGATCCATCGGCAATGATTTGAAAGTCACGTCTTGTCCGGTTAAAGTAAAGGACATATTCACATCGGACAATAACGGCGATTTTTCCAAATCCGCTTTTAATTCTTGCAACCATTCTGTGAAAGTTTTTTCTTCGGTCGGAGCTTCATACGGAATGAAATTATCAATGTTGATTTTGTTTAAATTCAAATTAACATAACCGGTAAGTTCAGGTTCTGTCAAAGCAAAAACCATACCACCTTTTACCGATCCACCCTCGGAAGTTAAATCCATGTTGGCTAAGGTTATATCTTGCGGACGTAATTGCAATACACCGGAAACGGACAAGTCGCCGACTTTGTCAATTTGAACGGCGGAATTTTTAACCTTTAACCAATCCAACAACTTTGCAATGGATTTTGTTTGCATAGAATATTCCAACTTGACAACAGGATTTTCGCCCATATCAACATAACCGATGGCTTTTAAGGCCGTGTCTTCCGGAATAACGGCTTTCATCTCACGAATGGTCATTTCTTTGTCGCTGACAGTTGCGGAAAAAGTAAAATCTTTGATTGTTTGTTCGGCTAAAACGACTTGTGTTGAGCTTAATACAATATCGATATCATTCGGCAAGAAAGGTGTCACCAATGCCAATCCGTCCGCCCAAGAATCTTGTTTCGGAATATACGGCAAGAAAGTATCTATATTCAAACGTGAAGAACGAATTTGCGTTGAAATTTTTGTTTTTTCTTTCGGACGTATCGGATAAATGATGTTTACGTCAGCAACCAACGCATTTTCCAAAATATCCGTTTTTTCATCGTTGCCATAGTGAACGGCCACTTCATTTAATGCAAAAGATTTGTCCGTGATATTGAATTTACCATTACCCAAAACGGCTTTGTTTAAAGGTTCCGGCAAATCTTTGTATCCTTTTGTTTCCAACAAGAAAGCGGACAATCTGGGGATGTTAAACGTGAAGGAACCCAAAAATGTTTGACCCAGTCCGCCCAATTTTTCCATTTTTCCGTCTTGAATTGAAAAAATGGCTTTGCTTGTCGGATTTGTTAAAGAAAGGGTAAAGTTTGTTTGTGACGCTACGTTCAATTTGCTGATGTATAAAGATGCGTTCAACGGAATAGCATCTTTCTTTAATGATCCGGAAAAATCAAAGGGTCCGGTAATGGATGAAGATGTCACTTTTCCGTTGATGTCAGTCAATTGAAATTGTTTGCCGGTCAATGCGTTCAAGTAAGTCAATGTTGCATTCTTCAATTCAATGTTTTGGAATTGAGGCGGTTTGTCCAAAAAGCTTTCACCCAGCATATTATCTTTGTTGCCGGCATTTGGATCCGCTCTTAAAAACGTAAAGTTCCAGTTATTTTCGCCTTTTTCATTTCTGCGTAAGAAAACTTCTGCATCGTTTACAATGATGTTATCAACAATCAACGGGTTTTTGAATAACGAAGCAAAACGGATATGTGCTTCCACTGATTTTATCCGCATCAAATCGTCAGAATCTTTTCCGATATTGTTTCTAACAACAACGTCCGTTAAAGTGATAACGGGGGAAGGGAATAATTTGACTTTCATATCGCCGGCAACAGCCACATCACAGCCGGTCAATGCCTTTGTTGAAAGAATGATTTGTTCCTTGAAATTTTCCTCATCAAAGCTTTTGTAGAACAAAAAAGCTACACCGCCCGTGACAAGCAAAAAGATAACCAACAGAATTATCAGAAATTTCTTCATTTTTAGGAACTCCTCTTGTTTTTATTTTTCTTTTTCGAAAAATATAGCATAAAGCAATCTTTTTTGCAAAGAGTTTTTTTATTTTTTTGACCATAATTTTGGCAGGAACAAGACAACAATCGTCATAAATTCCAAACGTCCCAAAATCATGGCGCTTGCTAACAGCCATTTTGCTGTGCTCGGGAGTAATATAAAGCTTTTATCCGGGGCAATTAAATGTCCCAATCCGGGACCCACGTTTGCGATGGATGTCAATGTGCCGGACAAGGCTGTGACAATATCCAAACCGGTCAATGCTAATCCGACCGAACAAACAATTGTTGTTAAACAGAAAATTGTCAAAAAAGACATAACACTGAACATAATGTCATCAGTCACGGGCTTTTCATCATATCTGGGGAAAATAACGGCGTGCGGAGAAATCATCAGTGTCAAATGTCTTTTTAATGTTTTTCCCAAAATCGAAAAACGGAATATTTTTACGCCGCCGGTTGTTGAACCCGTGCAACCGCCAATCGGCAACAGGAAAAAGAAGAAAATCACAAAGAACGGTCCCCATTGTGCATAATTTTCGGTTATGTACCCGGTTGTTGTAATGACGGAAATAACATGGAAACCGAATGTCCGTAATGTATCAAAAAACGAAGAAAACCGTGGCATTATTGCCCACATTAAAATTGAAATCGGTAAAATAAGCCCCACCAAAACCATCAAAAATGATTTAGCTTGTGAATTGCCTTTTACTTTTCTCCATTGTCCGTCACAAAGGGCGGCAATTAAAGCCAAAGGCAAACCGCCGACCGTCATAAAGAACATCAAAATCCATTCAATCAGCGGGCTTTTGAAATACGCCACTGATGCGTCATGGGTCGAAAAACCACCCGTTGAAACGCATGTAAAGGCATGAGCAAATGCGTCAAATAAACTCATTCCCGCCGCATAAAGCGACCAAACGCACAGGCAGGTAATGAAAATATAAACGTAAATAAAACGGCGTAATTTTGATGTGACAAACGGTGAATCTTTACCGGAAGAGTCCGAGCTTTCCGTTGCAAATAATTGCATACCGCCGATACGTAAAATCGGCAAAACGGTAATGGCCAAAATGACAATTCCGATACCGCCAATCCACTGCAAAATAGCACGCCAGAGCAAAATGCCGGGTGGCATAGTATCAAGTCCGGTCAATATAGTCGAACCGGTCGTTGTCAATCCCGAAACGCTTTCAAAAACAGCATCGGTAAATGAAATACCCAAACCCGCAAAGTAAAAAGGAAAGGCACTGATTAAACCAATCCAAAACCAAATGGAAGATGTTGTCACAAACATTTCCTTTAATGACGGCTTTTCTTCCCAATTTCGATAAGATAAAGCGCTCAACGCCATTCCGCAGAATGCAACACCCATGGCGCAAAGCAAGAAAATTTCACCGTCTTGTGTTTGATTTGAAAAAAAGTCAACGGCAGCAGGTACCAGCATCAAGATGCTGATAAACAAGCTTAAAATACCGCAAATAAACAAGACCAAAGATGTTCTCAAAACAATCTCCTTTTTCCCTATCATATTTTAAAGCTTGCAAAATGCAACAAAAAAGTGTATATTCTTTTCAAAAATAATGAAAGGATTTACAAAAATGGAAAAGTTTATTGATGCACATACGCATTTGCAAATGATGAAAAA
>JAGBRF010000132.1 GCA_017632555.1 Alphaproteobacteria bacterium
CTTCATGAACACACGCCGAACGCAAAGCGCCACCGACAACACTTCGGCGCAAACGACAATCCGCCAAAGTGCATTCTTGACCAAACGTGCAAGCATTTTTACAAACCGCCGCCAACAAAGTATCAACAAAATGCCCTTGGAAAAAAGATATTCCCACAGTGCGACCGAAAACCAAAGCATCTTCTGAACCGCAACGCGATAAAATAACTTTCTTGTCACGCTGTTCTTTCAAAAACTTTTTTAATGGGTCTTTGTAATCGGTCCATTTTGATGACCAAAAGATTTTGTAACAATCCACATCAAACGGTGCCATCGGAATAAATTCAAATTCGTTTACACCGATTGCATCCAAAGCGATTAAAACACCGGCTTGTTTCAATTTTGCACTGGCTTTACGAAATAATGCCAAATCATGCAAAATATCGGATATTTGAAATTCAATCATTAAATGCGAACGCATTGTTGACAACATTTTATCGAATATCGGCAAGAAAACACTTTGCACATTCAAATTGATACTGATAATAGGCGGAAATGCTTTCAAATTCAAATCACACAAAGATGATAACATTTGGCGATCCAACTTATCCATCAACATCGTAAATAATGCTTTATCGGCCGTCAAATTCAAATGTGGCGCATACGCATTTTGCAATTCCATCAGGGAAGTAAAAAATTCTTGTGCGATTTCTTCGTTTTTTCCGTTTTCTTTTAAAGAAATAATTGTTTGCCGGCGAATAAAATCTTTGCTTTTATTTTGTTCAATCTGATAAAGCAATTTTTCCAAAATATCCGGTGATAATTCTTGTGTCATCGGTGTTGCCGGTGCGCTTTCGGGAACAATGTCTTGTTCTTTTGCTGCTTGGGGTTGCAACAAGTCTATCAAAGCATTTTTATCCCGATCTAAAAAGAAAATTTGTTGGAAACCTTCGCCGGAACGGGAAGAAATGAAAAAATCGTCCGAAAACAACCCCTTGATTTGGTACAAAATATCATCGATAGCATCCAACACCGGATTGGCCGTCAACAACAAAAAATCATGATTGGAAAGCAAAAACAAACGTGCTTGCGCATGATTTAATAACGGTTCAAACATTTTTGAAACAATTTCCAATTGACGATACCCGCGATTTTCGGGTTGCAATTTTGACATAGCCACATAAACAGCGCAAAAAGGCACTCCCAACTGTTCAACCCGTTGGATTGCTTCTATTGCTTGTTCTTCAGGCGACAAAATTTTCTTTTGCATATTGTTTCCTTTTTGCTTATCGTATGAAAAAACACATCAAAAGTAAAGCAAAACTTTAATGAATTTGTATCGATTTTTACCGATTTGAAAAAAAAATCAAAAAAAATAAAAAAAATGCTTGCAATGACAAAAAAAGTATTTTAAGTTGAAATTATAAGGCAGATAGCTTAAACAGAAAAGCGGTTGACTCTTAATCAACAAATATGGGTGCGAATCCCATTCTACCGAAAGAGTAGCTCAAAAGCAGAGCAGTTGACTCTTAATCAGCGGATAAAGGTGCAAATCCTTTCTCTTTTTAAAAAATCCCCGTTTCAAAGCGGGGTTTTTTAATTGTGTTTTATCGTTGACATTCATTTTTTTTGTTGATACCATTTCATTATGGTAAAAAAGTTTTTATTTCTTCTTTTATTTTCGTTTCCGGCCATGGCCTTTACCATTCCGGAAAATTTAACACAGGGAATGTTGGTCTATGGCACGGCAGACAAAGACGAAAAAATATATTATGAAGATTTACCCGTTCCCGTTTATGACGGCAAATATGTTTTTGCTTTGGGACGTAATGCACCCGAAGAAATTCAAATGACAATCAAACGCGGTTGGTTTGATACCGAAAAATTATTATTCAAAGTGACACCAAGGAAATGGCAAAAAGATGTCTTTGACGGCGTTCCGTCCAAAACACTCACCCCGTCCGAAGAAGATTTGAAACGCATTGCCGAAGAACAAAAATTATTGGATTCATCCCGTGCCAAAAGACCCGTTGAAAAAGGTTTTCCGACTTGCTTTATCAAACCGGTGGAAGAAACACGTATTTCTTCGGCTTTCGGTTCACAAAGAATTATAAACGGCGTACCGCAACGCCCGCACAGCGGGGTTGATATGGCCGCCCCCGAAGGCACACCCGTCAAAGCATCGGCTGACGGTGTTGTTATTTTGGCTCATAATGATTTATTTTATACCGGCGGTACGGTTTTAATTGAACACGGCAGCGGTGTTCAAACGGGATATTCCCATTTAAGCAAAGTCAATGTAAAGACGGGCGACACCGTTAAACAAGGCGACATTGTCGGATTGGTCGGCATGACCGGACGCGCAACGGGACCGCATTTGCATTTTACTTTGGCATGGGAAAATATCCGTGTTGCACCGGAATTCGAATACTGTACCAGCTGTCCCTGTGGGGACAAATAATTATTGCTATTTTCAAAAAAATCTGTTATTTTATTTCAAACTGTTATAAAGGAATTTATCATGTTAAAATTATTTAATACTCGTACACACTCTTTGGAAGAATTTAAACCGATAGACGGATCAAACACCGTTCGTATGTATGGTTGCGGACCGACTGTTTATAATTATGCGCATATCGGTAATCAAAGGGCGTATATTTTTTATGACTTGTTGCGCCGTTATTTGAAATTCAAAGGCTATAATGTTGTTTTTGCAATGAATATAACGGACGTGGACGATAAAACCATCCGCTCTTCCCGTGAAGCCGGTCAAAGCTTGCGCGATTATACAACTTTCTATATGAACGAATTTTTCAAAGATTGGGAATATTTAAACATTTCCCGTCCGGATAAAGTTATTCGCGCAACCGATGAAATTGATGCTATGGTGGACACCATTGAAATTTTAATGCAAAAAGGACATGCTTATAAAGCCCACAGTGGCGATATTTTCTTTAAAATTTCCACATTCCCCGATTACGGGAAAATGGCAAACATTGACGCCAGCAAATTAAAAGCAAATGCTGACGGTCGTTTGGCCGATGAGTATGAAAAGGAAGATGCCCAAGATTTTGCATTGTGGAAAGCATGGACCGAAGCTGACGGTGATGTTTATTGGGATACACGTATCGGTAAAGGTCGCCCGGGTTGGCACATTGAATGTTCAACAATGAGCCACAAATACTTGGGTCAACCGTTTGATATTCACACCGGTGGTGTAGATTTGATTTTCCCGCACCACACAAACGAAATAGCTCAATCCGAATGCGCTTACGGTTGCTTGTTTGCAAACTTTTTTGTTCATAATGCGCACTTGATGGTGAACGGCGAAAAAATGTCAAAAAGCAAAAACAACTTTTACACCGTTCGTGATTTGTTAAACAAAGGTTATGATAAACGTGCTATTCGTTATGAATTCTTAAAATCCAGCTATCGTCAAACATTGGATTTTATGGAAGGCAACATGGCCGGAAATAAATCCGTCATCGACCGATTGGATAATTTTATGGAACGTTTAGGCACGGCAAACGGCACGGGGTGGAATGAAACGGATACGGCCGTTCAAAATGCCCGCAAAGCATTCGAAGAAGCGATGGATAACGATTTGAATACATCGGAAGCTTTGGCCGCCGTTTTCGAACTGATTGGCATTGTCAATAAAAACTTTGATGCTTTATCAAAAGATGATGCAAACAAGATTATTGACCTGATGAAATTGTTTGACACTGTTTTGGGTGTTTTACCGGAAAAAACGGAACGGACTTTAACGGCCGAAGAACAATCTTTGATTGATCAACGTCAAGCGGCCCGACAAGCAAAAGATTGGGCAACGGCGGACGCATTAAAGGCGGAATTGATTGCGCGTAAAATCGAAGTCAAAGACACGCCGACAGGCCCGCAAATTCGTTTTATAGATTAAAGAAAACAGATAACAAAAAAGCACCGTTTCAATCGAAGCGGTGTTTTTTATTCAAGAATTAAATTCTTACATTTTTTTGATAGCAGCTGACAATCTGGATGTTTTGCGAGCAGCAGCAAGCTTTTTGATAACGCCCTTACCTGCGGCTTTACCCAAAGCGGATTCAGCTTGTTTGAAGTTTTCTTCAGCTTCTTTTTTGTTTTTGTTCAAGATAGCTGATTCAACCTTTTTTACCCAAGTACGTACATTGGATAAATAAGAACGATTGAAAGCTTCACGCTTTTGGTTTCTTTTAATCCGGATCTTTGCCGAAATATGATTGGCCATTTTCTTTTCCCTAAAAAATAATACTATTACAAATAAAACACCCGAGTCTTATATAGTATCTTTTAGGAAATGTCAAGCATTATTTTGATTTTGTTACCAATTCAAAAACAACGGTTACGATTTTTCCGTCTTCGGTTTGCTTATCCGTTGTGCTGATACGCAACACATCATCTTCCCGAACAAAGTTTTTGAATTCATCTTCTTTCCAACCCAGTTGGGGTAATGTTTGACGGTAAAAATCCAAAACTTTTTCCGAATCGACAGACGTGACCGCTTTTGAAAAATAAAGGCGACCGTCTTGCGTATCAAAATCAAATGTTTCTTCGGGAAGCAATGTCAATTCCTGCATTAAAGGAACATCTTCTGTTCCCGCCAAAAAATCATCGGCCAAAACAGGCGTTGCAACAAAAAACAACAAGAAAATTATATTAAAGAGCTGACGGCATCGGTGCATTATCTAAATCCTCCTGAGAGAAAATGGATTCATTGGCTCTGGCCCTTTTACTTCTGTTTTCACGTTCTTTGGCCAAAATGGTTTTCTTACTCTTTTTCTTACTTGTGGACTTTACTGTTTTTTCCACATCAACATCTTCATCTTCTTTCGCTTTTACTTTCTTTTTGGATGAACGATTTAAAATTCTGCCATGCTTTGTCAAATCTTTAATATCGGCATTTGCAACTCCGATTTCTTCTTTTATCTTTTCTTGTTTTGAATCTTCATCTTCCAATTCTTTCAAAGAAGCTTCTTTAATGATAGGAATTAAACCTTCCAAAGATTTTGTGGAAGCTTCAATATCCTGAATGGATAAGAATTGTTCAATGCTGGCGCCCAATCTGTCCGCTTCTGTATGGCCATTCAAAGCGGCAATCGTTGCCCATTTATATGCCGCCAATTCACTTTTGGGCAACAAGATTCCTTTTTGATACAAACGAGCCACTTGATATTGCGCATCGGCGTTATTATCCATAGCGGCCGCCAACAAACAATACGGAGCACCCCGTTTGGCATATCCGGTTTCTTCCAACAAACGCATACCGGCTTCATATAACTCTTGAGCACTTAAACTGCTGTCACATTCGGGCGGAATAATCAATTCCCGATTGTCTTCATCGAATCCCCAAAACACTTCTTGTGCCATAACAACAGGCGCAAAAAGCGTAATAAATCCAATCAAAAGTAATTTTTTTAACATGGCCATCCTCTTTTTAACTTTTTTATAGCATAAATATGATTCTTTTAACATAAAGTTAATTTTTTTCAAAAATAATAGATTTAATTGCAAAGTTTTGCTACAAAGATAAAATAAAATGATTTTTTAGGAGATTCGAAGCTATGAAATTGCAAAAATTTAAAAAACCGACACCGGAAACATTGGCGCATCATATTGAATTGCACATGAAATACACTTTGTGCAAACAAATGAAAGAAGCCACAAAAGAACACTTATTCACGGCTTTGGCTTTGGCTGTGCGCGACTGGTGTATTGACCAAATGTTTGAAACGGCGGCAAGACACAGCAAAAAAGATCCTAAAAGAGTTTATTATTTGTCCATGGAATACTTGATTGGCCGCATGCTTGAAAACAACCTGCACAATTTCGGTATTTACGATATTTTGGATAAAGTCAAAATCGACAACCCGATTCCTTTGCGTGAAGTTTTAGATGCCGAATATGATCCGGCTTTGGGAAACGGTGGCTTGGGACGATTGGCCGCTTGCTTTTTAGACAGCATGGCAACATTGGGATTACCGGGTTACGGTTATGGAATCAACTATCAATTCGGGTTGTTCCGCCAACGTTTTGAAAACGGTTATCAAAAAGAAAGCGCTGACAGTTGGATAGAACGTGATTCGCCGTGGCAAATCGAAAGATCCGACCGTTCATGTTATATTCCGATTCGCGGACGTATTCATTATGATGAACGTGACGGTGTTCGCTATCCGCGTTGGATAGATGCCGATCACATTATGGGTATTCCGTATGATATGCCTATTGTCGGATTTGGCGGACAAACAGTCAATTATTTAAGATTATTTTCCGCACACGCTACAAACGCTTTGAATTTGCAAGTATTCAATACCGGCGGTTATGTTGATGCTGTTGAAAATAACATTAAAGTCGAAACTATTTCAAAAGTTCTTTATCCGTCCGATTCGTTTGAAGAAGGTCGTAAATTGCGTTTATTGCAACAATACTTCTTTGTTTCTTGCGCTATCAACGATATTTTACGGCGGTTTTTGGAAGATCATGATGATTTGCACCAATTACCCGAAAAAGTGGTTATTCAATTAAACGATACGCATCCGACTTTGGCAATTGTTGAATTGATGCGTGTTTTAATGGACGTGCATGGTTTGGCTTTCGAAGAATCTTGGGATATTGTTTGCAAAACGATGGCTTATACAAATCACACTTTATTGCCGGAAGCTTTGGAAAAATGGAACGTTTCATTATTTGAAGAAAATTTACCACGCCATTTGCTGATTATTTACGAAATCAACGAATGGTTGATGAAAAAAGTCCGCGATACGTATCCGGGCGATGCGGGTAAATTATCGCGTATGTCCATTTTTGAAGAAGGCGACCAAAAGAAAGTACGTATGGCAAACTTAGCTATTGCAGGTAGCTTTTCCGTCAACGGTGTTGCCGAATTGCATTCCAAATTGGTTAAAACGCATTTGGTTCCTGATTTTTACGAAATGTGGCCCAAGAAATTCAATAACAAAACAAACGGCGTAACGCCAAGACGTTGGTTGTTGGATTGCAATACGGATTTGGCTAATTTAATTTCCGCCCACATCGGTGACGAATGGATACGGGATTTAAGCCATTTGCAACAATTAAAAGCTTTTGCCAACGACAATAAATTTTTGAAAGAATTTATGGCCGTCAAAATGGCTAACAAACAAAAACTGACTGAATACATTTTCAACACAACGGGTGTAGAGGTTATTCCGGATTCTATTTTTGATGTTCAAGTCAAACGTATTCACGAATACAAACGTCAATTATTGAACGCTTTGCATATTATTCACCAATACTTGTCTATCATAGAAGACGGTGCTGTTTTACCAAACCCAAAAACTTATATTTTCGGTGGTAAAGCCGCCCCGGAATATGCGATTGCAAAATTGATTATCAAGTTGATAAACAACATTGCCCGTGTAGTCAACCACGATGTAAAAGCTTCACAACAATTGCGGGTTGCTTTTATACCGGATTATAAAGTTTCCGTAGCTGAAAAAATTATTCCGGCAACGGACGTTTCCGAACAAATATCAACCGCCGGATTCGAAGCTTCCGGTACCGGCAATATGAAATTTATGATGAATGGTGCTTTAACGTTGGGAACGTTAGACGGCGCCAACATTGAAATCCGCGAAGAAGTCGGCAACGAAAACTTTTATTTGTTCGGCCTGACATCCGAAGAAGTCAACGAAAGACACAAAAGCGGATCACATAAACCGTGGGATTTTTACAATTCCGACCCGCGCATTAAACGTGTTATGGACGCTTTGACTTCCAGTTTATTCTGTGATGATGAACCGGGGTTATTTACACCGCTTTTCCAAAACATTATGTTCAACGATTTTTATTTGGTGTTAGCGGACTTTGATTCTTACATAAAAGCACAAGAACAAATCCAAAAAGATTATGCAAATAAAATGGAATGGGCCAGAAAGGCTTTGTTGAATGTCGCTTGCAGCGGTAAATTTTCATCCGATCGGACTATCCAAGAATATGCCGATGATATTTGGCATGTTAAATCGACTTTATAAAAGGTTCAAAGAATGGATATCATACCGACAGACAAGCGTTTTTACGGTCGCAGACATGGTAAGAAATTAAAAAGCGGCAAGTTGTTTTTAATGGAAAATTTGTTGCCGCAAATTCGCGTACCGAATGCCACAGATATGCCGAAGGATTTGAATCATCTGTTTTCTTTTAAACCGCGCGCATATTGGTTGGAAGTCGGTTTTGGTGGCGGTGAACATCTGGCCGAACAAGCCCGGCGTAATCCCGATGTCGGTATTATCGGTGCCGAACCTTTTTTAAATGGTGTAGCCAGCTTGCTATCGCACTTAAACGGCACTTGGGGTAAAACGCCAAACACAGACAGATTGATTGAAGAAGGTCGCGAAGATAACGTGCGAATTTATCCGGACGATATTCGTCATTTGTTTGATGCTTTTCCGGACAATACTTTTGAACGCATATTTATTCTGTATCCGGACCCGTGGCCCAAAGCTCGTCATGAAGACAGACGCTTTTGCAATCCGAAAAACTTACCTCAACTGCACAGATTATTGAAAAAGGGCGGACAATTACGCATAGCCACCGATGTTCAACAATATGCCGATTGGGCGGTCGAACGAATCCAAAACAGCAATTTATTCGAACGCATAAATGATGATGTACGCCAACCTTTTGAAGATTGGGTGTCAACCCGCTATGAACAAAAGGGATTAAAGGCCGGCAGAATACCGACTTACTTGGTTTATGAACCGAAAAAATAAAAAAATTTCAACATTTTTTTGTCAGGGTCTTTTTTTTATTGAAAACAATACCCATATATGTTAAAAGGTTTTCATCATGGCAAAAAAAGATTTTTATGAAACATTAGGCGTTTCCAAAAACGCATCGGCAACAGAAATTAAAAGTGCATATCGGAGTATGGCTAAAAAGTGCCACCCTGACTTGCACCCGAATGATAAAGAAGCCGAAAAACAATTCAAAGAAATAACCGAAGCTTACGAAGTGTTATCCGACCCGCAAAAACGGGCGGCTTATGACCAATACGGACACGCCGCATTTGAAGGTGGTGCCGGTGGCTTTGGTGGCGGTAATCCGTTTGGCGGTTTTTCTGCCGGTGGCTTTTCGGATTTATTTGAAGAAATGTTCAATGGCTTTATGGGTGGTTCCGGGCGCACGCAAGCCGATATGAATACGCGCGGTAATGATTTACGCTATGATATGACCATTTCATTGAAAGAGGCCTTTACGGGCGTAAAAAAACAAATTGAAATCAACACGTTTGTCAGCTGTCCGAAATGTAATGGTAAAGGTGGCGATAACGTAGAAAGTTGTACCACTTGCGGTGGTCGCGGACGTGTACGCCGTCAAATCGGTTTCTTTATGATGGAAACACCCTGCCCGGCATGTTACGGAACGGGACACGTTATCTCAAAG
>JAGBRF010000133.1 GCA_017632555.1 Alphaproteobacteria bacterium
AGGTTTGGATACAAAACCGACTTTGGCGCAAGCAATTGAACAAATTGAACAAAAAAATAAAAAATAAAATTTTCATTTTTTTACTAGCCAAAGCATAAAAAAAAAGGTATAAGAGACGATATTTAGTTATTAATGGGAAGAAAGAAAATGAGTATGATAAAAAGAATTGGTGTTTTAACCAGTGGTGGTGATTGTTCAGGATTAAACTCTGCAATTTGGGCTGTAACATTTTCTGCGATTTCAAAAGGCTGGGAAGTCTATGGAATCGAAAACGCAACAGACGGTTTGATTGTACGCCCGATGCGTTATAAACAACTTACAATGACGGATTTTGACTTTCCGTTCGCACGTTTGGGCGGAACAATGCTGGGCACAAATAATTCCGGCAACGCAAATTTGTTGCGTAAAGCCGATGGAACTATGGAAGAATTGACCAACGAACAAATTTTGGAACGTTTCAGCAGTGGCGTAAAAGAATTGGGATTGGATGCTTTGGTTGTTATCGGCGGTGATGGCAGTATGGCCATTGTCAGTAAGTATTGCCAAAAAACCGGCGTTAAAATGGTCGGTATTCCAAAGACAATCGATAATGACGCACCGGCAACTGATGAAGCTATCGGATTTGCAACGGCACGTAATATTGTTATGGATTCGTTGGACAGTTTGGACACAACAGCCAACTCGCACGAACGCATTATGATTTTGGAAGTTATGGGACGTGGAGCAGGTCATTTGGCATTGGAAAGTGCTATTGCCGGTATGGCGGACATTTGCTTGATTCCGGAAATTCCTTATACATACGAAGGTGTTGTGAATAAATTACGCGAATTGCGTAAAAAGGGCAGACGCCACGCTTTAATGGTTATTGCGGAAGGTATTAAAACACCGGAAGGCAAGTTTGTTTTCTCACCAAACGGACGGACATTCGGCGGTGTTTCAAATTATTTTGTCGACCGTTTATCACAAGAACCGGATAAGTTCAATTGCCGTTCAACGATTTTGGGACACATTCAACGTGGTGGTAAACCGGTTGCGCAAGACAGAATTTTGGCATCTGAATTTGCCGTTCATGCAATTGATTTGTTGGAAAAAGGTTTAACAAACCGAGTCGTAGTCAGTCAGAACGGAAAAATTTCCGATGTAGCATTGGAAGAAGTATTGAAAATTGCAAACACACCGGTTGATCCGAAGGGCGATATGGTCCACGTTGCCAAAGGATTAGGAATGTATGTTGGAGAATAGCTTGCAATTTAAAAAAATATGTACTATATTAAAAGAGTAACAATGAAAGGAGACAAAAATGAATACAGAAAAACAAGATAAACACTTACAAGCATTAAAGGAAAAACATCATGCTTTGGACGTTATGATTGAAGAAGAAATGGCTCGTCCGGCACCAAACGAAATCTCCATTCAAGAATGGAAAAAACAAAAATTGAAATTAAAAGAAGAAATCACAGCTTTGGAAGCTAAATAAGAATTTTTAAAATGCAAAAGCCCGTCATTATGGCGGGCTTTTTTTTATTGAGTTTTCCTATTATTATCTGTAAGCGTCAGCTTCCAACGAACGCGCATACACCTTCATAGATTGTTTTTGTATTGACT
>JAGBRF010000134.1 GCA_017632555.1 Alphaproteobacteria bacterium
GAACAACTGTTTCATCACTGTCCGAACCTCCGGATTTAACACAAGTTCCTGTTGTTGTGTTACATGTTCCACTTGGACAGTCAGAATCGTTTGTACATCTGTTTTCCAACGATGGATCAGTACCGCTTGAAGAGAATGTTGTCAAAGAAACCAAATCCGTCAATGTCATCGAGAACAACAAAATCAAACGTCCGTTATCCAAAATTCTCGGTAAGATTTCCATCGTGAAACCATAGTTCAATGTATCCGTATCCATATCAACGGATGTGCTACCGCTACCTGAACTGTAACTGTCTTTTGAAACGGTTGTTTCTTTAACATAGTTTTCTTGTGTTGTTACCTGAACCGGCGCAACTTTGTTGTTTAAAGTTGTAACGGATGTGCTGGTAACCAAAGATGTCTTTCCTTGTTCGGAAATCGCTTGAATGATAGCGCTTGAATCTTTCCACTTTGTATCCAACAATGTCATAGTAAGTGTACCGACAGCACCTTGTGCAGGTGTGAAGACCGGTGTTGTTGACAATGCCAAACGGGAAGAGTTGAAAGCGGCTTTCAAATCCAAACCGTATTTGTCATCGTTGCTCAATACAACCTGTAAGACTTTTACGGAAATAGCAACTTGACGTGACATCTTTTCATTCAAATCTTGAACATAACGGGCAATTTTTTGCATAACGAACGGAGGAGCCGTTACGGTAATAGTACCCGATGTCGAATCGATGAACATTTCACCTTGTTCACCCATTACTTGTGTTATAGCGTTTTCGATACTTTCCCAGAAGGACAATTTAACATCTGTGGACATAGACAATGTCGTGTTGCCACCGCCACCGGCACCATCGGTAATCGGTGTGCCGCTTAAAGAAGCGGACATAGAACTTTCGACCGGCAAAGCATAAACGGTAAAGACACGTGTTTCCATTTTATAGAAGGAAACTTGTCCTTTGTGGTTCTTCCACCAAATGGAGTATTTGTTGGAAATGTAATCCAACAAACCGCTTAAAGAACCTGTATAATTTAATTTGAAAGCTTCTTCCGGTAATTCTTCTGTGGCACGCAATTCGTCCAAGGAGAATTTCAATCCGGTCATTTCATGCAAATCAACGACCAAATCTGCCAAGGTAACCGGTTCGGCAAAAGAAAGTGTTAAAGCGTCCGGAGCTTCCATATCTGCGGGGAATGGTTCACCACCCGTGATTTTGAAGCTGCTTTGACCTAACCAAATGTCTTCTTTTACTGAAACAGTGTCAATTGGTTCCGGCTTATATGGGATTTTAGCTTGTTCCATATAAGTTTCGGTTTCGTCCAAAACCAACTGAACATTATCCTCCACTTCTTTGATGTGGTTGCCACAAGCGGTTAACCCGAGTGTGACAGCCGCAAAGGTCAAGGTGCTCAGCAGATAGAGCGTTTTTTTAATCTGCATTTTCGTCCTCCCGTGTACTTACGACTAATACTTTGTTTCCTTTATAGAATACACCTTTTGGTGCAGGTACGGCACGTGCAAATGATCTTAACAATGCAGCCGCAACATCAACAAAACGTCCGCGGAATATTGCACCGGCTTCCAATGTATAGTCACGGTCCATATTCCATACAACACGCCAACCAACACGATCACCCCATTCTAACAACAAAGAACGTAATGTTGTTCCTTCTGATGCG
This sequence comes from Alphaproteobacteria bacterium, assembly GCA_017632555.1. Next base: position 1,666 of record JAGBRF010000134.1, read on the forward strand.
ACCCAATCTTTTACTTCATCGCAAGCTTCCATGCTGGCTTTGGATTGTTGGATTTGTGTAATTTTTGTTCTTTCTTCTTCCAAAGATTTTTTTTCGGCGTTCAAGTTTTCCAATTCGCCTTGCAAACGATCGCGTTCGGCTTCCATGCTTTCGAAGTCATTATCAACTGTGCCATCGATTTCGGCATATTCACCATAGCTGCCTTCTTGAACATCGGTAACAACGTTTCCGTCTACCGTTTTATCAAGAATGATGACTTCGTTGCCATCTTCGATGATAACAAGGTCATCGCCTTTTTCGATTGTTTTTTCAACAACCGGTAAATCAGGATCGTTTGATGTGACTTTTACTTCACCTGCAACGCCATTTGCTGCATCGCCGTTAACCGTTACTTCTACTTCCTTTGCCGTTGGAGTAGCAACAGGAACTTTCTTGCAAGTCGGGCAATTTTCTTCCGGTTTAACAGGAACAACACGCGGTTGTGCCGGTGTTGAAGCCGCAACAGAGCGTTCTTCTTTGGTTGTTATTATGGTTTCTTCCGTAAATTCTTCGGTGTCCGCCGGGTTGTCCATCAAATAGATGGTTTCTTCGTCATCGTAAAGCACATCATCGTGAACAGATGCGCCGTTATTGACAACGGTTCCGTTATCGACCGGTTCATAATCGACAACTTGTGTTTCTTCATAATAATCCACTCCGTTTTCGGAAACAGGGGCACAACCGAACAACAAGATTCCACTGAATGCTATTGTTGCTTTTAAGATTTTCTTTGTATTTACTGTATTTTTCATTAATGTCATCTCCAACTTTTTATATTGCACTTTTGGTGCGTGTACACAGATACTCTTTCTTCCTTATAAGCCACAAATATTAACAATTGGTATAAATTTTTACCATTTTTGAATTATTTGTTGAGAAATTTTTCCATTTTTACCGGTTTGATACAAAAATTCTTGTGTTTCCGGCAATTGAATATTTCTTAAAACAACAGAATCACAATCTCGGTCAGTAAAGACGAAACGGATTTGACGCGGTGTTAAACCGTTGGACAACAATGCGCCTTTGATTAAAGCAAAACGGCGTGATTGCAAATCCAAATCCCGTGGGCTTAAACGCACTTCAACGGCAGAGCCGACGGTTCTTTGCGGATTATAAGAAAAAACTTTTACCCATTTGAAAGCTTGGCTGGATAAATCAGCGCTTCCGGGCAAGAAACTGATACGCATTTCCTTTGGAATAGAACGCAAAATCATTTCGTCAGATTGTGACGGATTGAATTTTCTTGCTTTGCTGCGGTCGATGGCTTCCAAAATATAATCAACATAATCTTTCTTGGCCTGTGACATCATGATGTCATTCGGTTCTTCATTATCTTCGTCATCAGATACTTTTGCGGTTTCCATCGTCCGAATAGGTGCAAGTGGTAATAATAATGGTGCACGGGGTTTGGTATCTTCTTCGGCTACGACTTCTTCGCATTCATATTCTTCGAATTGTTCTTCTTCTGCTTCTACTTTCTTTCTGTTTTTGGAATAGTTTTCAATATCTTTTTCCAACGAAGCAAGACGTTTTTCGGTTTTTTCCAATAATGCTACCGTTGTTTGATATTGTTTTTCGATATTGTCCAACAAAGCTTTTTCGCCGTTGGATTGTGGTAATTCAGGGGAAACACCTCTGATTGCGACACCGGAACGGGTATTTCTTTGTGCCGGTACAGCTTGTTTGGCAGGGGGTTTACGCCAAGGATTTTGATTGTCAACAGTGGCGACTTTTTCCGGCGCTACACCTTGCGCTTCCGGCAAAACATAGGTTGGTAACAAAAAACCGCCTTCTGCAGTCAGTGTTGGCATTTCTTGATCTTTTACAGTTTCTTTTTGCGGGTTTTTGGCAGCTTCTTTCATAGCTAATTCTTCTTCTGCTTCAAAGAAAGTCGGCAAATCGTCCCGATCGCCTTGTGAAACGGTTTTGAAGTCGTCTTCTTCTAACCAAAGCGTTTTAGCGTTCAAATTGCCGGAAAAACCCAATCCAATAACCAAAGAAATGGCCGTTGAAATAACCAATAATGATTTTGAATGATTCATTTTTTTACCCCATTTTTAAATACCACTATGTTTGTTATACAGAAATTTGACGACTCCGTCAACGTAAAAAAGCAAAAAAAATCAAAAAAATTTAAAAAGTCAATGTTTCGAGTCGTTTAGCGCCAAGTATTTGAATCAAAAAGATTCATTAAAGGTAAAAATTCGGTAAATTTTTTGGTTAAAAAATGAAAAAAAGCACTCCCGTTTGAGAGTGCTTTTTTTGAAAATCGAAATCGCTTTTTTAAGCTTCTTCTTTTGCTGTTTGTGTATCTTCGGCAATACGAGCTTTTTTACCGAACAATTGACGCAAATAGTAAATTTTCGAACGGTGAATTTTACCGCTGCGAACCAATTCGATTTTGGCTACGTTTGGAGAATAAAGCGGGAAAACACGTTCCACACCTTCACCAAAAGAAATTTTACGAACGGTAAAGTTTGAATTCAAACCGTCATTGTTACGAGCAATGCAAACGCCTTCGAAAACTTGGATACGTTCACGATCGCCTTCTTTAATTTTACAATGCACTTTTAAAGTATCACCGGCTTTGAAAGCAGGGATATTTTTTGCCAATTTTTCAATTTGTTCTTTTTCAAGATTTTGAATAATGTCCATTTTTTTATCCTTTCTAATGTAAAGCCTTATATTTTTCCCAAATATCAGGCCGATTTTGTTGAGTGATTTTAATTGACTGTTCTTTGCGCCATACTTCAATGTTTTTGTGATGACCGGACAATAAAACTTCCGGTACAGACTTTCCATTCCAAACCGCCGGTCTGGTGTATTGAGGATATTCCAATAAACCATCTGCGGCAAATGTTTCATCCGTCACAGAATCTGCATTTCCCAAAACACCCGGAACATACCGTAAAACAGCGTCCATCAATGTCAGGGCGGCAGGTTCTCCACCGGACAGAACAAAGTCCCCAATGCTGATTTGTTCAAATGGCCAGCTTTCAATGACACGTTCGTCAATACCTTCAAAGCGTCCGTTTAAGATAGTGATTTCATCTTCTTTGGATAAGCGTATAACGGTATCTTGTGTCAAGGGTTTACCTTTTGGTGTCATATACAATAAAGCGCCCGTGTGATAAGTTGCTTTAATCGCAGCGTCCACGACATCGGCTTTCATGATTTGACCGGCACCGCCGCCAAAAGGTGTATCATCAACCGTTTTGTAATTATCTGTTGCAAAATCGCGAATGTTTACTGCCTTATAGGACCATAAACCTTTTTCCAAGGCTTTGCCTATTACGGAGTAACCTAAAAATCCCGGAAACATTTCGGGGTAAAGTGTCAGAAAATTAACTTTCATCTTCTTTTCCTTCCACCATTTGCGGAATTGCGACTTTAATTTGACGATTTTCCAAATCTACATTCAATATAGTTTCAGGACACATCGCCAACAACAATTCGTCACCATCACATTTGATTTGTAAAATATCGCTTGCGCCATAATTTAAAACATCTGTGACATGTCCGATTTTTTGATTGTTTTCAACTACATCCAATCCGATTAAATCGCAAACATAGTATTCATTGTTTTTGAGTTGGGGTAAAACTTTGTGGTCAACAAACAACGTTGTTCCGCGCAAAGTTTCGGCCGTGTTTCTGTCATGAATGTCATTGATAACAGCAACCACTTGATTTTTACAAATGTGCTTGACTTGAACATTTAAAGTATGGCCGTTGGCATCATAGAACGGGGCATAGGAAGCAAACACACCGGCTTTGCAGAACGGAGTGATTTTCACTTCGCCTTTTATACCGTGCGGTGCTGTAACTTGACCCATTTCAATGAAGCGTTCAGTCATCTTAATTCCTTATTCAGCCGGTTGTTCTTCCGTTGCAGGAGCTTCGGCAGGGGCAGCTTCTTCGGCTGGGGCTTCAGCGGCGGCTTTTGCAGCAGCTTCAGCTTCGGCTTTGGCGGCTTCTACAGCGGCTTTAGCTTCTAATTCAGCTTGTTTTCTTGCTTCTTCTGCTTCCTTGGCAGCAGCTAAACGTTCTTGAGCTTTTGCTTTTGGTGCAGATTTGACCGGTTGTTCTGCGTTTGTTTTAATCTTTGGTGCGGCAACCAAACCGGCAGCAGCCATTAAACGAGCCATACGATCCGTTAATTCGGCACCTTTTGCAATCCAAGCTTTTGCTTTTTCGGCATCAATCTTGAAATGTTCCGGATGATCCTTTGGAACCAATGGATTATAATAACCGATTTGTTCAATGAAACGACCATCACGAGGAGAGCGCTTGTCAGCGACAACAATCTTGTGAAACGGACGTTTTTTTGACCCACCGCGGGCTAATCTGATACGAACTGACATATATTTTCCTTTCTTTCTTCTTGTTCGAGTTAAAACGGCGGAAACCCTCCACCGTTATTCATAAAAGGGTTCCCGGCATTACCCGTCATAGATGACATTTTTTTCATCATGCTGATAGCACCTAACGGACCCAACTTTTTGAATTTCTTTGATGCCATGGACATTTGCTCGTATTGTTTAAGCAAACGGTTGACATCGTTTACTGTAACACCGGAACCTTTTGCAATTCGGATTTTGCGAGACGCTTTAATAATATCCGGATTTTTGCGTTCAGCCGGTGTCATAGATAAAATAATTGCTTCTTGACGTTTGAAAACTTTGTTGTCGATGTTGGCATTTTCAATTTTTTCACGGAATTTTGCCATGCCGGGAATCATCATCATAAATCCTTTGACATCGCCCAAAGATTGAATTTGACGTAATTGAGAAAGCATGTCTTCCATACTGAATTTACCGGAAAGCATTTTTTGTGCCATATCCATGGCTTCTTCCTGATTGACCTTTTCCATGGCGGTTTCAACCAAGCCGACAACGTCACCCATACCCAAAATACGACCGGCAATTCGTTTGGCATCAAAAACCTCCAAAGCATCTGTTTTTTCGCCAACACCCAAAAAGCCGAGGGGTGGACGGCCTACTACGAATGGCGTTTCACGCTGCAACCCCTCAGCGGACAGGAGGAAGGCGAACCCTATCTGATTCGCTACGATGAGGACACGGAAGTCACGTTCAAAGAGGCGGGACTGCACAAAATCGTCTGCTACGCGATCTTTACACGCGGCGACGAAAAACACGAATACACCGAGGAATACTGGACCCAAGAGCGCGATCCGCTGACCGTATCGATTTCGGAAAGTCGGCTCGAAATGCCCAATGCTTTTTCGCCCAACGACGACAACATCAACGACTTTTATCAGGCGAAAGGCACACAGCACGGCGGCAACGGACCGCAGAGCATCGTCGAGTTCGAAGGCATCATCTTCAACCGATGGGGCCAGCGGCTCTACACGTGGACCGACTGCTACACCTACAAAGCCGGCTGGGACGGCAAATACAAGGGAAAA